>JBARQW010000088.1:0-7077 GCA_049643905.1 Bipolaricaulia bacterium | reverse complement strand
GGTGACGGCCGAGCGACTTGAACCCTACGTCGGACACCTGGTCGCAATGGAGATTGAGGGCAAGAAGGATGAGGAGCCGCTGATCTTGTTCGGGCAGGCGCTCCAGAAGGAGCATCTCCCCGCCCTCGAGAAGTCGAAGCTGAAGTCACTCACGTTGGTGAATCCGTACATCCAACGGGCGCTCGAGGAGGATCAGACAACGAGCCAGGAGGAGGCCCTGCGGGCCGTCTACCGGCGTCTGCGTCCCTCCGATCGTTCCTCGCCGGCGCAGATGGGCGAGTACATCGAGAATCTCTACTTCCACCCGACGAGCTACCACCTTTCCCAGGTCGGCCGCTTCAAGGTCAACCGGAAGCTGGGCGTCGAGCTGAAGCAGCCGGTCCTCTATCTCGCCGACATCGTCCGGACGATCAAGCTGCTCCTGGAGGTCCCGACGAATCCGGTCCTCATCGACGAGAAGGACCATCTCGCGAACAAGCGCGTCAGGCTTCCTGGCGAATTGGCCGAAAACGCAGTTCGCACCGGACTTGTCCGGATGGCGCGGATTGCGCGGGACAAGCTCTCCAAGTACGCGCTGGATGAAAAGGACACGATCCGCCGACTGATTTCGACACGAACGGTGCAGGGGGCGATCAACCAGCTCTTCTACACCGGGCGGTTCTCCCAGTTCCTCGAGCAGACGAACCCCTTGACGGAGCTGACGCACAAGCGGCGGCTCAACGCGCTCGGCGGCGGGCTCACCAAACGCCGCGCCAAGATCGAGGTTCGTGACGTCCACTCGTCTCACTACGCACGCATCTGCCCGATCGAGACGCCCGAGGGACAGAATATCGGTCTGATCACATCGCTTGCGTGCTACGCCAGCGTGAACGACTACGGCTTCCTGGTTGCTCCGTATCGGCGCGTCGTGAAGGGGAAGGTCACCGACGAGATTGTCTACATGATGGCCGACGACGAAGAACGATATCGGATTGCGCCCGCCACGGCCCCGGTCGGTGAGAAAGGTCGACTGCTCGGAGAGCGGATCGAGGTCCGCACCGGACGCGAGGAGGTTCGACTTGTCGAGCCCAACGAAGTCGACTTCATCGGCGTCTCGCCGCGAGCCCTCGTCGGCATCTCGGCAGCGCTGATTCCGTTCCTCGAGCACGACGACTCGAACCGCGCCCTGATGGGCGCCAACATGCAGCGCCAAGCCGTTCCGCTTACTCGCCCTGAGGCGCCTCTGGTCGGAACCGGCCTGGAACGGCAGGCGGCAATGGACTCCGGGATGCTCCTCGTCTCCGAGCACGCCGGGGTCGTCGATGAAGTCGACGCGCACCAGATTGTGATCAAGAAAGGGCGAACCAAGAGTCTCTATCCGCTGGTCAACTTCGACCGGTCGAATCAGGACACGATTCTCCACCAGCGTCCGGTTGTTCAAGAGGGTGACAAGATCCAGGCGGGCGATCTGCTCGCCGACGGTCCGTCGAGTGATCTCGGAGAGCTCGCGCTCGGGAGGAATCTCCTCGTCGCCGTCATGCCGTACGAGGGTTACAACTACGAGGATGCGATCGTGATCAGCGACCGCCTCGTGCGCGAGAACCTGATCGACTCGATCCACATCGAGGAGTTCGAAGTTAAGGCCGAGGAGACGAAGCTCGGCCCCGAGGAGATCACGGCCGACATCCCGAACATTTCGAAAGAGGATCTGAAGAACCTTGACGAGCACGGGACGGTCCGCGAAGGAACAGTGGTCCGCACGGGAGACATCCTCGTTGGGAAGATCACGCCTCGCGGCGAGTCGGAACCGACGCCCGAGGAGAAGATCTTCCGGTCGATCTTTGGCGAGCGCGCGCGCAACGTACGGAACACGTCGCTTCGGATGCGGCCGGTCGCCGGAACGGCCAAGGTGATCAGGGTCAAGCAGTTCTCTCGAGACGCGGGTGACGAGCTGGACGCTGGCGTCAACGAGCTGGTGAAGGTCTTCGTCGCGCAGCGGAAGACGATCTCGATCGGGGACAAGCTCGCCGGTCGGCACGGAAACAAAGGCGTGATCTCCACGATCCGCCCGATGGCCGAGATGCCGTTCCTTCCAGATGGAACTCCGGTTGACGTCATCCTCAATCCGATGGGCGTGCCGTCGAGAATGAATCTCGGCCAGATCTTCGAGGCGAATCTCGGATGGCTTGCTCACCTGAAGGGCGAGTTTGTCGCCAGTCCGATCTTCGATGGTGCGCAGGAGGACGAGATCCTCGACGAGCTCAACGAGGAGCGGAAGAAGGCCGGCCTCGCGGACGGGGACGACCACGACGGGAAAGTGACCCTTCGCGACGGGCGAACTGGTTTGCCGTTCAGCCGACCGATCACGGTGGGATACATGTACATCTTGAAGCTCGAGCACATCGCCGATGAGAAGATCCACGCACGCTCGACCGGACCGTACGCGTTGATCACCCAGCAGCCGCTGGGCGGCAAAGCGCAGTTCGGCGGACAACGTCTGGGTGAGATGGAGGTGTGGGCGCTCGAAGCCTACGGCGCATCGGCGCTGCTGCAGGAGATGCTGACGGTCAAGTCCGACGATACCCGAGGGCGGATCCAGCTGTACAAGGCGATCCTGAAGGGAGAGGAGTTCCCCAAGCCGGGACTGCCGGAATCGTTCAAGGTGCTTCTGAGGGAGCTGCGAAGCCTGGGCTTGTATCCACGCGTCTACGATCGAAATGACCACGAAATCGACATCGCCTAGCGGCGAAGAGCGCTCTGCAGGTTTCGTCGTCTACTACAGCGAGCGCCCCGGAGAACGCAGATACCTCCTCCTTCGACACCGAGACGGTGGACACTGGGCGTTCCCGAAAGGACGGATCGAGCAGGGCGAGGAGCCCGAGGACGCGGCGAGGCGCGAAACGCAAGAAGAGACCGGGATTGAAGATGTTCGGATCGTCCCCGGCTTCCGTGCCGTGAGCCAATACCGATTCCTCCGACGGGGAAGGGCGATTGAGAAGAGCGTCGTTTACTTCCTCGCCGAAGCCTCACCTGCGGACGTGCGGCTGTCGAGTGAGCACAGCGACTCGACGTGGCTTGATTCGCGGGAGGCTCGCCGCAAACTGACCTTCGAGGAGACGCGGCGAGTTCTCGACCGAGCGGAAGGACGCCTTGCGGAGCGACCACTTCCGAGCAATCGGGGAACGGGATGACTGTGACGCCAAGGGACTTCGAGGATCGTTGCGAGAGGGGCAACAAGATCGTTCTCGAGAACGCTCCGCTCCCGATCAAGCGGTTCTTCGCACTCGACCAAGACGTCTACGAAGAGGGTGCGTTGCCGAAGAAGACGAAGGAACTCCTCGGGCTGGCTGCGTCCGCCGTCCTGCGGTGCGACGACTGCATCGCCCATCACCTCAGCGAAGCGACGGCCTGTGGAGCAACGCGGGACGAGATTACCGAGACGCTCGGGATCGCCCTCGTCGTCGGCGGGTCGATTACGATCCCGCATCTTCGATTCGCCTTCGAGTTTCTCGAAGGCTTGACGTAGAGGGAGCGGAGCCAGTGTCGAGTCCTGGTGGAACGATCCGAGAAGAAGTGATCGAACGAGGAGAAACGGGAGGAACGTCCGATGGCTAAGCAGGCCTTTATCGAACAAGCGCTGAATGAGCTCCGTGAGAAGGGTCTCTACAACACGATTCGCACGATCGAGAGCGCGTCCGATGCATGGGTGACGATCGAAGGGAAGCGTGTACTCAACCTCTGCTCCAACAACTACCTCGGCTTCGCCAACGATGAACGACTCTGCGCAGCGGCAAAGAAGGCAATCGACGACTACGGCGTCGGTCCGGGCGCGGTGCGATCGATCGCAGGCACCATGAGCTTGCACATCGAACTGGAGAAGCGGCTCGCTCGATTCAAGGGGACGGAAGCCGCCCTCTCCGTCCAGTCGGGCTTGAACACGAACCTCGCCACGATTCCGCTCCTGATGGGCAAAGAGGACATCATCTTCACCGATGAGTTGAACCATGCGTCGATCATTGATGGCATACGGCTGACGAAGGCCCAACGCGTCATTTTCCCTCATCGAGATACCGACGCCCTTGCGGAGAAGCTGGAGGAGCACAAGGAGATCGCGAAGAAGCTGATCATCACCGATGGCGTCTTCTCGATGGATGGGGATCTGGCACCGCTCCCGGGGATTGTTGAGGCCGCGGAGAAGTACGACGCAATGGTCATGGTCGACGACGCGCACGGGGAAGGTGTCCTTGGTCGCAACGGGCGCGGAATCGTCGATCACTTCGGTCTCCACGGACGTGTCGACATTGAGGCCGGAACGATGTCGAAGGCGTTCGGTGTGATGGGCGGCTACATCGCGGGAAGTGCAAACCTCATCGACTACCTAAGGCAGCGTGCGCGGCCATTCCTGTTCTCCTCGGCTGCGACGCCGGCGGACGTCGCAGCGTGTATCGCGGCGGTGGATATCCTCGACGCCAGTGACGAGCCTGTCCGGAAGCTGTGGGAGAACGCAGACTACTTCAAGGCGCAGCTCGAAGATCTGGGATTCGACACGGGCGTGACCGAGACGCCGATCACGCCTGTCATGCTCGGAGAGGCGGAGACAGCGTGGGGTTTCTCGAAGCGGGTCTTTGCCGAGGGCGTCTTCGCCACGGCGATCGCGTTTCCGACGGTGCCCCGCGGCAAGGCGAGAATCCGAGCGATGCTGTCGGCCGCGCACAGTCGTGAGGACCTCGACTTCGCGATCGAGAAATTCGCAAAGGTCGGCCGCGAGCTCGGTGTCATCGCGTGACCCGGCTCACCCCGATTCGAACGCCCGACGCGCCACAGGCGATCGGGCCGTACTCGCAAGGAATTCGTACGGACGACTTCATCTTCACGTCGGGCCAACTTCCGATCGGGCCGGACGAAGAGCTGATCACGGACGACATCGCTCGAGCGACTCGGCAGGCCCTGGAGAACGTCTTCGGCGTGTTGGGTGTCGCTGGAGCGCAGCCGAGCGATGTCGTCAAGGTCACGATCTACCTGGCGGACATGGACGACTTCGCCGCTGTGAACGAGATCTACGGTGAGCGGTTCGAGGACCCCTACCCGGCTCGTTCTTGCGTGGAGGTGTCGAAGCTCCCCAAGGACGCGTCGATCATGATCGACGCGATCGCAAGGGTAGGCGCGCAAGGCGCAACCTAGATGACGGAAGCGGATCGATCTCCTGCCGCGGGCGCGATCTTCTTCGACGCGCATTGCGACACGGTGATCAAGGTCCTCGATGATGGGGCCGATTTCGGGTCCGGCGACGGAACAATACACGTCGACTTCCCACGTCTGCGCGAAGCGGGCGTTCGAGCGCAGCTGTTCGCCTGCTTCGTTCTCTCCGAACGGTATCCAGATCGGGAGAGAGAGCGGGCCGATTCGATGCTCGATGCGATCGAAGGAATGTGTGCTTCGACCGGGCACGAGTTGGCCGTCGCGCGGACGAAGGAAGAGCTTGGCGCGGCGTTTGAGGGTGGTCCGATGGCGGCCCTCATCGGACTCGAAGGGGCGGATCCGCTTGGCGGAAGGGCCGAGAACCTTCGGCAGTTCTTCGATCGCGGCGTTCGCGACCTCATCTTCGCATGGAGGGACAACCTCTTTTCCGGAACCGCGTTCGGCAGGAACGATCCGCTCACCGGCGAAGGCGAGCGTCTCCTGGGCCTGTGTGAGGAGCTGGGCGTGATGGTCGACGTCTCGCATCTGTCGGACGCTGCGTTCGAAGACGTGCGCCGAGCGGCAACGCGTCCCTTCATCGCCAGTCACTCGGACTGCCGAGCGCTCAGTGCGAGTCCGCGGAACATGACAGATGACATGATCCGCGCGCTCGCCGATCGCGGCGGCGTGATGGGGATCAACTTCTCGACGCCCTTCCTGAGCCCGGAGAGCCTTGCGGGATGGGAAAAGGTCAAGACCCGTCTGGATCTCGAGGGTCTCGGCTGGAGGGAACAAGAGCGGCGGGTTCTCGAGGAGGCGGTCGGCGTGCCTCGGCCGTCGTTCGAATGGGTCGTTCGCCACGTCCTTCACGTGATCGACGTCGGAGGAGAGGACGTTGTTGGGCTCGGCGGGGACCTCGACGGCATCGTTCACGCACCGAACGGACTGAACGGGGTCGAAGACTACCCGAAGGTTGCTGCAGCGCTCGGTGAAGCAGGACTCTCGAGATCGCAGATCGAGAAGGTCTGTCACCTCAACTTCCTTCGCGCCTTCTCAGACGTGCTCCCAGGCTAGCCGCGGCTCTTCCAGGTCGCGAACAGCGAATCGAGCGCCGTCCGATAACGCGGTCCGAGGACGTCCGGATTCTTCGATTCGGGCTCGTTCGGCATCGTGGCATAGGGAACCGGGATACCGCCTACGTCGATCGTTCCGACGCCTTCGCGGGCGAGATGCTTCCAATCGTCCGTCCCGTACGTCTTCTCCATCTCCTCACGGGGAACAGAGTGCGTGAGGATCCCGCCTCGATCCGCCTCGTCGTACCGCGCGACGTTGCGGCGCCAGGATTCCTCGAATGAGACGGAGACGTAGAGGATGGCGGCTCGTTTCAGGACCTCCGAAGACAGAGAGGAGAGCGCATCGGCGTACCCGGACGAACCACCACGCGAGAACTCGACGATGAGCGTCCGTCGCGCAAGGCCGCCCGGCCGTCTCAAAGACGCGGCGGCGTGCCGGTCGATCTTGCCGATGAGGAAGGGCCAGAGTCCGTAATCGGTGACGGCGTAGTTGCCGTTGCAGCGGCGCGAGTACAGGCGCGGTCGCCCCAACGCCTGCCACAGGTCGTCGTCCTCGAAGAGCGCCCAGAGGATCGGGAAGTCGTCGATCACACCGAACGGACCGATGTGATACTCCTTCGCACGCACGGCGGCGGATCTAGAGGTGAAGAAGTCGATGAACTCGCTCTTCCCGCTGGCTGGACGGCCGAGCAGAAGGAGGATGTCGAAGGTGTCCACGATGTCGCCGGAGCGAGCCCCGTACGTGAGATCGAGCTGTTCCTCTAGTTCGGCCAAGACGGCGTGCGCCGGTCGGTCGGCGTCGATGACGTGAAGGGGCGTCTTCCGCGCCTCGTGCCACCGGTTGAGA
>JBARQW010000087.1:0-7961 GCA_049643905.1 Bipolaricaulia bacterium | reverse complement strand
CGTGTCGGCCCGGAGCTCGCCAGAAGACTGCGGGGTCGCGGATGTAGTGGATCGTGTTCCCTCGTGCGGTCACTGGGGGCGCCGAGAGCCATTCGTCGTGATACCCATCCGGGATCAGGTGGACATACTCTCTGCCCGAGGGTCTCGTCTCGTAGTCCGGCTCACTTCTTTCCGGGCAGTCGAAGCGGAAGAGGTTCTTCGAGAGGTACCAGAGGTAGAGGCGCTTCAGCAGCGGCTTGCCGAGCCACGAAGCGTAGGCCATCTGGATCGTGTCGCTGACGTAAAGCGGCGCACGGCGAATCAAGCGCTCCCGGATCTCATCGGGGCCGAGTGGAATTCCTTGCTCATCCGTGACGTAGGCGCACATGTCGGCGTCCATCAGCACCCACTTCTCAAGCTCTCGGGAGTAGACGTTGGTCACGACGTGGCTCTCGTTCGGGTTCTCTCTGTGTGGCCAGAGATGGACGATCCGCGACGCGAATCCGAGCGAGAGGTATGCGTCGTTCAATACCGTGGCGAACATCCAGCAGTTGAACCGCTTGCCCTCGTCGAGAGCGAGTCTTGTCAAGTATAGGCCGGTCATTCGGTCCGGTCTTGACGGATTCGGCGCGTGCGTGGTGAGCCCGTGGGCCCACTGCATCACGCGGACGAGGCGCTCCATCTCCGATCCTTCCCCGGCAACCGCATCGAGGGCGTGGGTCTCTCTGAACTCGGACAGGATCGGATTCGCTGGCGGAGCGTAGTCGATGACGCCGTCCCACGCAGGCTGCGTCTTCAAAGGAGCGAAGCCGGGATGCCGGCGAAGGCGCGATCGGAAACGGGCTCCGAAGACGAAGTAGCCGGCGAAGGTTGCTCCGACCAGGGTCGTAAGGACGCTTCCGATGACGATCGGCACGATCATGGCTCCTTCATCTCCGCCTCCGGGATCGAGAGGGTCAGCCACGAAGTATCGTGTCCCGAGGAGAAGACAACAATGTTACGCGGATGGGCTGAGTTCGGATTCCTACCGAGGGGGAAGCTAGCTCTTGAAGATCAGCTGCTTGTAGAAACGAAGCTCGTCGATCGATGCGCGGATGTCGAGGCCGGCTCGGTGTCGGAACTCCTTGTCGAGCCTCGAAACCACGCCCGGGAACCAGCGGTGGGCGAGTTCGCTGATCGAGCTGACGTCGATGTTCCTGTGACTCAGGTGGTCGTTCAGCTCGCGCATGTGGTGCATGAGGAAGCGGCGATCGAGCACGATCGAATTCCCACAGAAGGGGGCAGTCTTCCGGTGACTGTGTTTCCGCAAGAACATGAGCGTCTGCTGCTCCGCCTCCTGAAGGGAGATGTCGGACGCACGGGAGGATTCGATCAGTCCGGAGACGCCGTGCTGCTTCTCGCACCATGGGTCAAGGCGCTCCAGAACCTCTCTCGGCTGGTGAATGACGAGATCCGGACCCTCTCCGACGATGTTCAAATCCTTGTCCGTGACGATGCTGGCGATCTCCAAGATCGCGTGTCGTGAGACGCTGAGGCCGGTCGTTTCGAGATCGATCCAGACGAGATTGCTGCGATCGCGGGGCATCGCACACCTTTCTTCCCGCGACTACCTTACCCATCATGAAGGCCGGGAGCCAGGACCGATCTCGCGGAGCTACCTTGTCGCGAGATCCTTGCCGATCTCGAAAGCATGCCCCAGCTTCTCTCCAAGACTCCAGTAGCTGTACGTCTGCCTGTCCCGCAGCGGATCGGGCGCGTAGAAGACCGGCTGGATCTTGGCAAGATCCGGAACGCCTTCTTGAAGGAACTCCTCGCTCGCGTGAACGGCCGCGACCTCACCGAGGAAGACGGTGTGGATCGGCCGGATCAGCGTCTGCACGACGCGACACTCGATGTTGATCGGGCACGCGCCGATCATCGGCGCCGTCTCCAACTCGCCGTAGAACGTGTCGAACAGCTCGGCCTTGTCCGTCTTCCGTCCGCTCGCAATCCCGCAGTAATCGAGTTGCTTCACAAGCGCGGCCGTCGGCTGGTTGATGCTGAATGTCCCGTTCTCCAGCAGCCCGCTCCTCGAGTACTGCTCGTGGCCGACCGAGATCGACATCACGTCGTAGCAGAGCCAGCCAATCAGGCCGACCGTGATGTAGTTCGGCTTCCCGCCCACGTTCACACCGACGATCATCGGCACGTACGGATAGATGAGATTCTTGATCACCTTCGGCTCCAGCTTGGTCTTCGCCATCGGCTCCCTCCGTTGTCTCGTTGCGGCTACCGCGTGTCGGTCAGGTCGTAGTCCCAAGCACAGACGCGATCGCCTTTGAGGATCGACTTCGTGATCGCGCAGTGCTTGAATTCCACGCCGAGAATCGGCTCCCAGAACTGGCGCGCCCAGCCGGCGGCGCGAAAACAGAAGATCGGGTCGATCTTCGGATCCTTCGCGGCGCGAACGAGTGTGCAAAAGCAATAGGCCCGGCGAAACTCCGCGGGCGTCGTCGCTTCGTCGTAGCCGCTGCGGTTGTGCGCGACCTTGCTGAGATGAAGGGTCTTTCCGTCGGACCACGGCGGATCGATCCATCCTCCGAACGGCGTATTCTCCTCCAGGTCCTTGTTCTGAGCGTCTAGGACGGCTTGTACGTCTCCCCCTGAGGCCTCGAAGATTGCCTTGAACCTCGCCGTATCCTCCGCCGGTCGAAGCAACGCGACTCTCGAGAGGATGTCAAACTGCTGGTCTTGATTGCTGTGCTCCTTCAGCCGTTCGAGCGAAGCACCGACCCACGTCGCGCGTTCGTCGACCTCCGTGAACGGCGTGATCGAGTCGCCCCCACACCAGATTACGGATGCCTGCTCCTCTTCAAGAACGCGGACGAGCTGTTCGCGATAGACCTCGGGCCAAGCCAAGAAGGCGACGCGCGTTTCGATGTCGTTCCGGCACTCGTCTTCCGGGTCGTAGGTATGGTAGAGCTCTACGAGTTCAAGTTCAGAAGAGAGCCCGACGCGTTCCATGTGCGCGCCGATCTTCTTCGTTGTCTCCCGTAGCGTCTTCACCGGGCCGCGGTGGGGCAGGGAGAAGAAGTGAAGGCGCCGAAGCGTGTGCGTCTTCATGTCGCCCTTGTCGACCGCCGCGGAGACGGGGAATCCGATCTCCGAATCGAATCCGTCCACCGGGGTGTCGAACCGGAAGATGTGGGTAAGAGGTCCGATCGCGCTTCCTTCGCAAGCTTCCCTCACCTTGACGATGCGCGGAAGAAGCTCCTCG
Source organism: Bipolaricaulia bacterium (assembly GCA_049643905.1). Lineage (GTDB taxonomy): Bacteria > Bipolaricaulota > Bipolaricaulia > UBA7950 > UBA9294 > CAZMYM01. The sequence goes on along the minus strand of JBARQW010000087.1, from coordinate 4,726 downwards.
CGGCCCTTGATCGGCTTTCGTATCCCGGCGAACAGCGTCTCCTCGCGGATGACGTGTCGTACGTCGTCTCCACGTTCTTCCACAGTCTCCCCCTTCAGGCGTTGATCGTACGCCCCTCTCCGAGAAGTTTCTCCGCGAACCGTCTCGGCAACGTTGCGGGCGCCTTGAAGTGAGTCACTTCCGAGACGATGGCCAACAGAATAGGGGTCAGATCTTGCCTCTCGACGTCAAAAGACAAGATCTGACCCCAACCCTTTCCGGGTTCGCTGTCGTCACTTCAGGGGGAGCCGAGTCTATCCAGCAACCGAAGGCAATGCTCATTCTGGGAATCGACTTGGAGTCCCTCGTGAGCACACTCACCGGCATCCTTCTTGCGACCAAGGTGTAGGTAGAGCCAAGCAAGCCGCGAGTAATCATCTCCCGTCGCTTCGAACTCCTCGATCCTCTCCTCCATCAGGCGGACCATTCGAGTCATCACGACGCGCTTTTCGTCCGTATCCAGGCGAAGCTTCCCTTCGTGTAGTAGCCAGTTCAGAGTATTCGCACACGAGCTAGTCTTCTGCAGATCCGCCTCAGGCAGCTCGCTGATCTCTAGCAGTGCGTGCGCTTGTCCTGACCAATCTTCTGTCTTCACACACAGGTTCTGGAGCCTAGTCCAGGCTGTGCTGCTGCCTCCTGGCTCTCTCTCAAGGAACCTGCGAACCGAGTTCTTCGCGGACTCCAGTTCACCCTGCTCCTCCTGAAGATCAGCAAGCATGAGCCATGCCTCTGGGTATCCTCTTCCGACGAACTCCAGCATTGGGGTGTGTTGCTGGAGAGAGCCATCACCCTTTTCAATCTGCTGTGCGACGTACAGGAACAGACGCCTGATGCGCGGGCGGATGCCATGCTGAATTCCTGTGTGCTGTGCTGCGCCGAAGGCCTGTAGGATCTCAAGATCAGCTTGGATCGCGCTTTTCATTGGGCTCACAAGCAGTTTCTTCTCTCCGAACGAGAGAGCAACCAGTGGGATAGAGACGAACAGCTGGCCGTCTGCGCTTGATCGGCTGATCTCGACCATGGAGCTCTTTGAGAGCTCCTCAATGCCGCCCTGCACGTCCATCTTCTCGTTCTCTTCTCGCAGAAGGGCGGCCTCCAATCCGAGCACTGGGACCGTTGAGTGCCAGCAAGAGAGCGTCATGAAGATGCGTCGAGCGACGGGAGACAGACCCAGGAAGGTTCTCTCAAACAGCGCATCAAGGATGTCCTCGTTACCTGCTATGATCCTTCGAGGCTTCGATGCTATGCGGGTCTTCGCCACTTCTCCAAGGAGCATTCGGATCACATACGGATGTCCGTCCGACTCCTTGATCAGCTCCGCCCGGTAGCCACGCTTTACGAGCTTTACGATTCCGAGTTTTTTCACAGCTGAGTCGATCAGTGCATGGCACTCGCTCTCTGTCATCCCTGCGACCTCGACTGGGTAGTCTCCCTTGAACTCACGGAAGCGCGTTGTGATCAGGATCTTGTTTGGCGGCCGGATGTACGTGTCCAGCCATGTGTACAACTCCAGTGGGTTCCGGACCGTTTCAAAGTTGTCGAGTATGAAGAGCGTGGGCTCTCCGTCCTTCCCCTGAAGGTCGCGGACGAACCTCTTGGAGGCCTCCTTGGAACTTGGAGGGGACTCCTCGAACTCCACAAGCCTCATGTACTCCCTCGCAAGATCGTCTTGGTTGAGGATGTGCGCGGTGACCTGCTTTGGGCCTTGAGGCAGCAGGTCAATGTCTCGGGCGCTGAACCAGATCATCGTCGCGAAACGTTCCGACGTCGTGAGCCCGTGGAGGACTCGAAGCGCTAGCCAGGTCTTCCCAATGCCACCTCGCCCCACGAGCGTCACCACGGGATGACGGTCATCGGATAGTACACGGCCCAGCTCCTCCTCGAGCAGCTGCCTCCTCACGTAATCGTCGTGAACTGGAGGGAGGTTTCCGAGGCAGTTACCCTGGAACTCCAGCTCTCCTTTGCCTTGCGTTTCGCTGATCGGCAGCTTCTCAGTGGGTTGCATGTACTTCGTGTGGTCGCCAGTCTGCGTCCTAGCGCTTACGTACGAAAGAAGCTCGAACCCGCTCTTGTGGAAGCGTCCGTTCGGCAGGAAGAAGTCTTGAGCCTCAGGCGTGGTGAAGAGCAACTCGACATGATGCAAGCCATCGACGTAGATGTACACGCCATCCTTGTATCGATAGGATGCGCTGTGCCTCAGCTCGGCGTATGGGGCTGAGTCTGGGGTCAAGGGCGTCACCCTGTACTTGCCCGAGAGGTTCCTTCTTAGGACCGCCCACGGACGTCGGAAGAGGGAGAAGTTCTCTGAGATCAGTATCAAGGCTTGCCTGAGGTCTGGGCACAGGGCAGCACATTCTGAAGACAGCGGGGCACCATGACCCCGCGTTCGGTTCCGGAGCGTCGCAAAACGTCCAAACCACTCCGTGGCTGAAACGCGACTCGGCAGGTCTCCTGCTTCAGCTTCAATCCCTGCCAAGCACTTGTGAAGGAGGCGAACGCAATCGTACTGCCACGTGCCGCTCCTCTTCCTGCTCGTCAGCTCCTGAAACTCTTTCGGGGCTCGCGACTTGAGTTGCTGAGATGGCAGTCCTGAGGCCACGTCATTGAGAGCTGAGACCCATTCTCCAAGCGTGTCTGCTCTGACTAGTCGGTGGTGCGTCTTGTATCGGTATCGATCGTGGTCATCCTCAAGGAGAGCGGCGAGCCCTGTCATGACAAGCTTGAGAACGTTCTCACCATAGAGCATGAGAGTACGAAACAAGTCGTCGTCGTTGTTGGCTTCGGCGATCTCGACCCGTTCCCACATCCGATCCAGCGGAAGAAACCTCATTGCACACCTCCGATTTGCTCTTCAGACTACATCCAGTATGGGAGATGCGACAAGTCGTAGCGATTCTGTTCTCCGGGCGACGCGCCTGCTAAGGGATTCGGAGTCAAGTTCCGAGGGATCGGGGCAAGTCTTGCACTGCCACATTGGCGCTAGCTCGGTGCGGCGAGGCAGGATACGACCCGGAGCCGGCTTACGGCCGCTCTGGTCTAGCCCAGGCGGATTCCGGGGACATCTCTGAAAGCGCGCTGTTAGTCAAGAGGGATAGCCTCGATTGGCCTCCTTGGTGTCAGTCTCTACACCAAGGGCTCGGGGTCAAGTCTTGCGTTGCCACATTGGCGCTGGCTCGGTGCGGCGAGGCACGATACGACTCAGAGCTGACGCACGGCCTCTCTGATCTAGCCCGGGGGATCAGGGTCAGATGCTGTATTGAATGTCAAGCCTCCTTTGCGCTCGGATCGCGGAACGACTCGCCACTGTTGTAGATGGCGTGGGCGATGAGTAGCAGCTTCCTCGCTGCAGCGATCCGTGCGACCTTGTCTGGTTTGCCGTTGTCTTTCAGCCGGCGGTAGATCGATCGGATGCTTGGGTTGTAGCGGGCGGCCGACAGCGTTGCCTCGAACAGGCGCTTTCGCACTTCACGGTTCCCTCGCTTGCTGATGCGTGACTTCCCGTGCACTGAAGTCCCAGACTGGAACTGGATCGGATCGAACCCTGCCAGTGCCACGATCTGGCTCCTGTTCGCGTCTGCGTACTTGCGGAACAGAGCCAGCAGAGTGAGTGCTGTGATCGGACCGACTCCGGGAATCGACAGGAAGGCAGCGAGTCTCTGTGCTGCTTGCTCGTCCTCCTTGACGAGCTGCTGCGCCGCGACGAGCTGCTGGTGCTCCTTGCTCTTCAGACCAGCGATCTCCGCTCTGAGTTCAGCGAGTAGTCCGCTCGATGTCGCTGGATCCTGGCTCAACGCCTCAAGCACGTTCTGGTAGGCGACACGGGCCTTCTGGGCGACGCGGTAGCAGGCAAACCGAGCTTGGATGGATTCAGCCAGCGCATCGTTCTCGAGTTGAGTCGCTTCGCTGTACCCACGCTCGATTCCGTAGCGGTAGAGGAGTTCCGCGTCCGAGCTGTCTGTCTTCGAACGTCCCTTCCCGACTTGCCGTAGATGCGGAACCACTCTCGGATTCAGCTGGCAGCACGAGATTCGCCGTGCGCGGCACAACGTCTCCAGCTTTCGCGAGTACGTGCTTGTCGGTTCGAACACGACCAACGCATTCGTCGATCTCTTGAGGAAGCGGCCGAACTCGGCCAGCCCACGCGTGTTGGGGAAGATCCGTTCTCGCTTGCCGTCGAACGTGACCAGCTCTTGCTTGCTGACATCGACGCCGATACAGTGCATGCGGAACCTCCGTCCATGCGAGTGTGATGGAGAGTTCGAGTGGGCTGCCCTCTCCAGCCTGACCTCGTAAACACGAGCTGTAGCTCTAGCTACGCTCCTGATGCTGTCCTGGCTTGTGGGAGGGCGGTCCATCTGACCCACGAACTGACGAATTCGCCGTTCTGCCTTTAGTCGACCTGCCCACCCAACGAAGCATCTCCATCCGCTTCAGTCTAGAGATGCACGACAGCTACGCCGCCCCTCCAAGGTACGAGGCCTTTAGTTTCGAATCCGACTTGAGCGGATGTGACTTTGCGCGGAGCGCTCGCTCTTCTACCTCTCGAAGACGATCTTGCCGTCCGTGAAGGTCCAGATGTCGCAGCACGAACTGACATCCGGGAACGCCTCGATCCAGAGGGTTTCGGCGTCGGGCATGGTGACGATGATGACGCCGTCGTATCGCGAAATCCGGAAGGTGTAGATGA
>JBARQW010000086.1:0-1611 GCA_049643905.1 Bipolaricaulia bacterium | reverse complement strand
ACTCAGTTTCGCGTACCCCTCTTCCGTATTCTCGCACGTCACTCCCCACTCCGTATGTACACAGGTCCCCTTCGTGGCGGAGACCTGTGGGATCGCTCCTGCGGGATCGGAGGCGGACTCCTGATGGGAAGACAGGCAGTGCTCAGCGATCCTGCAGGGAGGAGGTTCGATGACCTCCGCGCAGCGTATCGACTCGAGCAGGCTCACGGCGGAGTGCCGATATCAGTACGTAAACGATACGAGCTCCGTCTCAACCGGCTCCGAGCACAGCTTCGACAGCAACAGCCGGCGGTATGCCGTCTGGGCGATGTGTTGAAGCGAATCGGTGCAATCGACGACGCGCAGCTGCAGCAAGCGCTTCTCGCGCAGACGTTGGTCAAGAAGAAGTGTCTGCTAGGCGAGATTCTCGTTGGGTTGGGCTTTGTCGACGAGGCGACGCTCCATCGTGCGGTAGAGATCCAACAAGTGGCGTTAACGGCGGGAGCACGATCAGTGGTCAGTGACTCAGTGGGATGACGAGTGAGCCCCGACGGAACGGAAAAGACGTGCGGCGAGATGGCAAGACAGGCGTGAGCGAGGGGTGTGGATGAGATCACAACATCGCTCTTGTACTGAGGTGAAGGAGGGATTCAAAGAGAGAACTGATTGGACTCCAGCAGTCGGCGGGATGCTCGAAGTGACAACGGACAACGAGGAGGCACATGCGATGAGAAGCAAGAAGGTGGTCTTAGTCGCACTAGTTGCGGTGACGGGTATGTTGTTGGGATCGGCGTTCGAAGCATGTGGTGTAGATGCCATTGATCTCGCCAACGCTATCTTGTCCCAGCAAGCGCAATGCATGTTGGAATCTGCTGTGCTCACAGGGCTGTCAAATCAGGGGGCTGTCCTCTTCGCGCCCATTGGGGATTTCCCGCTCGACGGTGACTCGTACGGTGTTCTCAGTAGCGGTGTGGCCACCGACGTCGTTGGCGCCCCGACCGATAGCGCATCCTCCAACCTGGGAGGGGTTGCGGTGCCCTCAGGTAGCCCAGATGGATATGACGCATTTGACGTTGTCACCCTTTCCATGGTCCTGGATCTGCCAGTGTCCGCCGATTCCCTAGAGCTATCTTTCGCCTTTGGGACTGAAGAGAACCCAGACTATCTGGGAACATCGTTACAGGATTACTTCCAAGCATTCGTCATCGGCGGACTGGGTGGTGTGCCTGTGCAGGTCGCGCTACTTCCCGACGGAAGCCCAGTTACTCTCGATAACGCCGATCCCTACAGCGCTCCAGTTGCCGGAACAAGCATGAATGTTCTGACGTCCACGATGGTCATCTCGGTCGACCTCTCTGGGTACGCGGGTGGCCTCTTGACACTCTTGCTGGAGCTCGCGGATGCCTCAGATAGCGTCGTCGATAGCGCTGTCCTCCTTGACGGGCTGTTGATCCGGCTTCTCCCAGTACGGGGAATCCAGGTAGTTCCGATGGGATACGAAGGCGCGTTCCTCGATCGGGATCTCCCTATCGGAGGTGGTGGGGCAACGGGCGGGCAGTTGACGGTCGTCGGATACCGTAGTCTTCAAGCAGTCTACGAGATCGGCGAGACGATCATTGGTGATTGGCTCAT
>JBARQW010000085.1:0-2553 GCA_049643905.1 Bipolaricaulia bacterium | reverse complement strand
AGCCCGAACCGAGTCATCGACGAGCCGACGATCGAAACGAACTGCCCCAGCCAGACCAGCGAGAAGCCAAACATTCCCTCGAACCGGTCACTCCATCGCGTACGCCTTCCGCTCACGGCTCTCCGCCCTTCTCATCGTTCGTCGGTCCGGACTGCAGTCGCCGAATTCCCTTGGCGACGTCTTCCGGTTCAGCATCACAGAGCACATAGAACTTCGAGGTTGCCTCCTGTCGCGCGCGCAACAACCTCGAAGCCGTCAGCAGCCGCAGATGGCGTGAGACGCCCGTTGGCTGATTCCCAGGTGAGTGGCGAATCCCCCCCAGAGCGTTCACTCTTGATCGCGAAGCGGAGGATCCTCAGCCGGAATCAGAGGGGGGGGGGGCACAACACCTAATCCGATCTCGTCGGCGACGATTCGTGGCGCGTCCCCGGAATCCTCCGGTTCCTCAAGATACTTCGTTGAGGGCGGTCTGGAGCTCGCCGACGAGCTCTGCGATCAGCTCCTTGACGGTGACGATCTTGTCGATCCGATGCGCGTTCTGACCGCAGAAGACGAGACCGTGGTCGATGTCGCCCTGATAGGCGTTCACCAGAGCCTGAGCGATGCAGAACCTGGCCTCCGCGACCTTGCAGACGGTCAAACAGTGGTAGGGGCAGTTGATCTGCAGCTTGTCGACCGTTTCCAAGTCCTTGAGGAACTTGTTCCGGACGGCCCGCCCGGGCAGGCCGACGGGGCTCTTGATGATGACAATGTCCTCTTCCACCGCGTCCAGGTAGGTCTGTTTGAACTCCGCAGAAGCATCGCACTCCACGGTGCAAACGAAACGCGTCGCCATCTGAACTCCGGATGCGCCCAGAGACAGCATCCGGGCGATGTCCCTGCCATCGAAGACCCCGCCACCGGCGATGATCGGGATCTTCACTCCGAAGCGATCCTCAAACGGTTTGACCGCTTCTACGAACTCGGGCACGAGCGACTCAAGCGTGTAGTCCTCCAGATGCTCGAGCTGTTCGGCGGTGAAGCCGAGATGCCCCCCGGCGAGAGGGCCTTCGAGGATGATCGCGCCGGCCGTTCTCTCGAAGCGCTTGGCCCAGCCACGGAGGATCAGCTCCGCGCCCCGGGCGGAGCTGACGATGGGCACCAGATTCACCTCTGGATCCTCGACGATCTTGGGAAGCCTCATCGGCAGTCCGGCTCCGAAGACAATGATCTCGATGCCTTCCCGGACGGCGGTCCGAAGAAGGTCTTCGACATTGCTGAGCACGCCCATGAAATTGACGGCAAGGATCCCCTGAGTCATGGCTCGTGCCTTGCGAATCTCCTCTTGCAGGGCTTCCCTGGAGATCCGTTCGTACTCCTGTTGGGCCGCTTCGAAGTCCCCCAGGCCGATGCTCGAGATGGTGCCGATCCCCCCTTCTTCGGCCACCGCTGCCGCCAGGGATGCCAGCGACACCCTCACACCCATCCCACCCTGGACAATCGGAATGTCCGCGGTCAGGTTCCCGATCTGAAGCTTGGGGATGTTCATTGCGTTCTCCTGTTCTCGTAGCTCTTGACGACCAGACAGGCATTCCCGCCGCCGAACCCAAAAGATTGGCTCATTGCTGCGCCAAGTTCAACAGACTCTGCCCCTTGCGTGACGTAGTCCAGCGGGCAATCCGGATCGGGCTCCTCGTAGTTGATGGTTGGAGGAATGCGGCCGGTCGACACACTCAGCACGGTGGCCGCGAGCTCCACGGCCCCGGCCGCGGCCAGTAGATGGCCGATCATGGACTTGATGGAACAGATCTTGAGCCGCGGGGCGTGATCGCCGAAAACCTTCATCACGGCGGCGCTTTCCGTCTTGTCATTGAGGATCGTCGATGTCCCGTGGGCGTTGATGTGGCCGATGTCCGATACGGCGAGGCCGGCGTCACGCAGCGCTTCCTCCATGACACGGACCATTCCGTCGCCCTCGGGATGGGGCGCCGTGAGATGGAACGCATCGGCCGTGTTGCCGTATCCGACCACTTCTGCGTAGACGGGCGCTTTCCTCTCAAGCGCATGGTCCAGCCTCTCCAGTACGACGACACCGGCCCCCTCGCCCATGACGAAACCGTCGCGGTTCTTGTCAAAGGGACGGCTGGCTCGTTCCGGATCGTCATTGCGGGCGGACATCGCTCGTGTCGCGCAGAAGCCGGCGAACGGCAACGGGCTCACACTGGCCTCGGTCCCTCCGGCCAACATGATGTCGGCATCACCTCTCTCCAGGATGCGATACGCGTCGCCGATGGCGTTGGCACCGGTCGAGCAGGCGACGGAAGGGGCAGAGAGAGGTCCCTTGAGCCCATGAGTGATCGACACGACGCAGGCGGCGGTGTTGATGAGCACTCTTGACACGACGAGCGGCCCCACGGATCTTGGACCTTTCGCCAGGAGGCCGGCGCTGGCGCTTTCCAGGGTCTGCGTCCCCCCGATGCCGGACCCGATAATGACGCCCGCCCGGCGCCCATCGAAAGGGAACGCATCCAGGCCCGCATCCTTCATCGCCAGATCGGAAGCGACGAGGGCGAA
>JBARQW010000084.1:0-28504 GCA_049643905.1 Bipolaricaulia bacterium | reverse complement strand
CCTCGAAGCGCCACGTCTCGCTCGCCTCGAGGAGGGTGTCGCCGTCGTCGCCACTGACGTAGCTTGCAGCGCCGGCGACCGTGTCGCTGACGGTGATCGAGCTGACGTCTGAGCCGTCGCTACCCGGAGCGTGCGAGACGTCGAACGAGTAGGTGACCGTGTCACCGACATCGGCGCTACCTGGTCCGGTTTTGAGAACCTGGAGAACGGGCGCGTGCGTGACATTGGTCGTCATTGTCGAGCAGTCGTTCAGCGGATCCGGATCGGTCTCAGTTCCGTCAATGCACGCCGTGTTCGATATCGTGGGGCCGGCGTCGCTGGTGACTACCACGCCGAGCGTCAGGGTTTCGGAGGCGCCGACAGCGAGGGTCCCGATGTTCCACGTGCCGGACATCGCGCTGTAACTTCCCCGAGTGGCGGAGGCAGAAGAGAAGTCCGTGCCCGCCGGAATGAGGTCCTCAACGACGACGCCTGAGGCCTCACCTGGGCCGTCGTTCCATGCGGTGATCGTGTACGTGAGCAGATCTCCGACCGCTACGGGGTTCGAGTTGGCAATCTTGGTCACGCGCAAATCGGTACTGCAGTCAGCGACAACAACGTACGATGTCTTCGTCTCCGAGTCCGTCTCGCTGCGCGAGTCTGAGACGGTGAGGATCACCGTATACGCGCCGGGGTTCTCGTACGTGTGAAGAGGGTTTGCATTGGTCGAATGTGCCGTCCCGTCGCCGAAGTCCCAGTCGTACGTATAGGGATCGATGCTGTATCCGCCGGCCGACAGATCGGTGAACTGCACCACAAGGGCGGCGCAGCCGGTGAGTGGGTCTCCTTCGAAATCGGCGACGAGCGGCTGGGTGATCTCGAAGCTGGCATAGCCGACGCACTTCGATCCGGGGCCGTAGTCAATGCAACCCACGCAGGAATCGGGGTCGGAGAGCTTAACGTCGACCGACCAGAAGATCTGGATGTTCCGCAGCTCGAGCACGCTCCCGTACGGCCAGGAGACGGGGCCCAGGAGGAGGTCGAAGAGCCCTTTCGCATCGAAGCCGTACGGCTGGCTGACCTTGTTCAGCGCAACGAGCACATTGTTGATGTAGACGTCGGCAACAATGCGCACGCAGTAGCTGTTGACGCGATTGAAGTTGAGCGTCGCAATGATGTCTGCGTCGATTGGTTCCCCGGGTGCGCCCGAACCTGTGTAATCGAGGTAGACGTTCTCGAGCGTGACGTCTTTCGCCGTACAGCCGGTGATGCAGCGCGGATACGTCTGCGCCGTCGCGGTGACGGCGATAAATCCCGCGACGAGCCCCGTCAGGAGAAGAAGCGCGATGCAGGCTCGAAAACCAGACCCCCTCCGGTTCTCACTCCACCGTGCAGTCTGCCGCAAAGCCATCGAATCCTCCTTGGAGTCGGCAACCCGGCTGCCTTGCGGACGCTGTGCGTCCGTCAGCGAATCCGTCCGGATTCGCGCTCGCGCCCAGTGGGGCGCGCGAGGTCCGTGGCTTTGCGTCCTGCCCTCGCGGGCAGTTTGCCTTTCTCGTACTTCCGATCCTTTCTGTCAAATGCCACGCTGGCACACGGATTGTGTCGCCGGCGCGAAAATCAGATGCGATTCCTTCGTCCCTCGTCAACATCATGGGCTTTCGTTACGCCCTTGGATGATCAGGGCGCGTTCGACCGCCTCCGGTTCAACCAACCGCTCTTCGAGCAGGATATCACCGAGAAGCTTGTCGGTGAACTTGGTCTTCTGGAGTTCGAGCCCCTTCGCAAGGTCGGCGTGGCTCAACACCCCCAGGTCGACGAGGATCTCGCCGAGTCGCTTCTCCCGCTCGAAGTGCTCCTCGAGTATCGAGAGGATGACCGCACTGCGGCTCTTCCGCTCCCGACGCCCCTTCGCGTCGACCTGCTTCACCAGATAGGCGTCGACCTCGTTGTAGTAAATCGTCGTCTGCACCGTGCGGCTCCTTCCCCTTCGAAACCCCGTTCCAAACGAAAAACCGGGTTCCAGTTTCCCTGGCAACCCGGCGACCACGAATCTCACCGATTCGTCAACGAACAGCCTGCTGTCCGCTTAGGCCCGAAGTTTTGCGCCCCTACCTTGCGATAGGTTTGCCCTTTTCAGGAGTACGAACTAAGTGTGGCAAGTATATGTCTCGATCCCGCACCTGTCAAGAGAAGCGCATGCGTTAGCGGTAATGGTGTGTCGAAGGGCACTTCGAGGGAGGTGACGAGATTCCGCCTCCGATTGCGGGTCGATCGTTGTGTGATCTATACTCGTTTTCACGATGAAGGCCGAGCAGACCCCGATGATGAAGCAGTATCTGCGTTTCAAGGCCGATCATCCGGACGCGATCCTCTTCTTTCATCTGGGAGACTTTTACGAGGCCTTCTTCGAAGACGCCGAGATCCTGTCGCGCGAGCTGGACATCGTTCTGACCTCGCGAAACGGTCATCCGATGGCCGGCGTTCCGATTCGCCGCGGGACCGCCTACATCAATCAGCTCCTGAAGAAGGGGTTCAAGGTCGCCGTTTGCCAACAGGTAGAAGATCCGAAGAAGGCGCAAGGCCTCGTCAAGCGGGACGTCATTCGGATCGTGACGCCGGGAACGGTGATCGACGAGTCGGTCCTCGACGCAGGGACGAACAACTACCTTGCGTCCGTGTACAGCCCGGTGGGCGGCGGACGGATCGGGCTGTCGTTCGTCGACCTCTCCACCGGGGAGTTCACGTGCACGGTTGTCGAGTCGGAGGCGGCTTGCATCGGCGAAATCGAACGCCGCGATCCGACGGAGATCCTTCTCCAGGCCGATTCGAAGGACGGGCTCGCCGCTCTCTTCCCCGAGCGAGCGATCACCGAGCTTCCGGCGGAGGCGTTCGAGGCGGCGGTGCCGTGCGAGGAACTCGGCGTCGATGAGGCCGCTCTGCAGGCCGCGGGCGCTATCCTCAAGTACGTCGAGACAACCCAGAAGGCGGCCCAGGCGCAGATTCGTCCGTTGAGACCCTATGTGATCTCCGATCACGTCGATCTCGATCCGTTTACGGTGAGCAGCCTCGAACTTGTCCGTCCGATCCGCGACGGTCAGGAGCGCGGGACGCTCCTTCACGTCCTCAACCGCACGTCAACGAGCATGGGCAGACGTCGACTGCGTCGGTTGATTCTCGCTCCGCTAACCGATCGAAGCACGATCGAGGGACGGCTCGACGCGGTCGGGAGCTTGGTCGGCCTGAGCCTCGTTCGCCAGGAGCTCCGAGATCGGATCAAGGACGTCCACGATCTCGAACGGCTGATCGGAAGACTCGGCGCAGGCCGCACTCGACCTCACGACCTGAGTCTCCTGCTGAAATCGTTCGGGACGATCCCGTCGATTGCGCGCGGGATCGACGAAGGAGTTCCCGACGGTCTTCCGGAAGAGCTCAACCGGATCCGGGGCGCTTTGCTTGATCCTGATGTTGAGGAGCTTTGCACGAGGTACGCCTGCATGCTGGTCGATCAGCCTCCTGTCGATCCCAGGGACGGCGGGATGATTCGAGACGGATACAACGCCGAGCTCGATCGCCTGCGCGAAGAGACCCGCACGCACCGCGCCGCCCTGACGACGCTCGAAGCGGACGAGCGGGAGAAGACGGAGATTCCATCGCTGAAAGTCGGCTACAACAGAGTCTTCGGGTACTACATCGAGGTGACGAAGCCGCACCTCGACAAGGTTCCTGAAAGGTATCGGCGCAGACAGACGTTGGCGAACGCCGAACGCTTCGTGACCGACACCTTGCGCGGGCTGGAGGAGAAGATCGCGCTCGGCGAAGAGCGTGCGGTCGCCCTTGAGATCGAGCTGTTCGACGAAGCGATCGACGCGATCAGGGGGAGAATTCCGGAAGTGCAGTCCGTGTCCGATGCGCTCGCCGAGCTCGACGTCTTCCTCGGGCTCGCGGATACCGCACATCGGAATCGATATGTCCGACCCTCGTTCACGGTCGATCATTCCCTGTCGATCCGCGCCGGCCGCCATCCGGTCGTCGAGCAGGTCGAGGAGTTCGTGCCGAATGATCTCGAGCTTCCGGAAGGCCGAGATCTCGTAATCCTGACCGGGCCGAACATGGCAGGGAAGTCGGTCTTCCTCCGACAAGCGGCCCTGATCTGTCTGATGGCGCAGATTGGGTCGTTTGTCCCCGCTGCGGAAGCGAGGCTTCCGATTGTCGATCGCGTCTTCGCTCGCGTCGGGGCGAGCGACATGCTCGTTGCCGGGGTGAGTACGTTCATGATGGAGATGCTCGAAGTCGCCGCGATCCTCGGGCGCGCCACGGCGAAGAGCCTGATCATTCTCGACGAGATGGGACGCGGGACGAGCACCTTCGATGGTGTGTCAATCGCGTGGGCGGTGGCGGAGGAGCTGGCAAGGAAGACGCGGGCGAAAACCCTGTTCGCGACCCACTATCAGGAGCTGACGGGGCTTGCAGACGAGATCCCGAACGTGGTCAATCTCCATGTTGCGGTCAAGGAGATGGGTAGAGACGTCGTCTTCCTTCACAGGGTGGAGGCGGGGACGGCGGCCGGGAGCTACGGGGTACACGTCGCGCGCCTTGCCGGCCTTCCGGATCACGTCACCGAGGCGGCCGAGCGGATCTTGGACGAGCTCCTCGCCGAGGCGCCTCTCTCCAACCTCGGCCCGCGACAGATCGCGGAGAGGCTCCCGCTCTTCGGTTCGGCTGACCATCCGGTCCTCATGAAGTTGCGGGGACTCGATCCGGATCGGATGACGCCGCTTGAAGCGCTTCAGATGTTGTCGAAGCTGAAGTCGGAGCTCGATTGACTCTACCGATGGACGGGGAGCGGTCGGGCGGCCTCCCGGCATCCGAGATTCATCGGCCCGTCTTGCGTGACGAGGTCGTCGACTTCCTGTCCGGAGCCTCTGGAGCCACGATCGTCGATGGGACGATCGGCCTCGGCGGGCACGCCGAAGCGCTCCTCGAAGCGAACGACGACACTCGGGTTGTCGGGATCGATCGCGACGAGACGGCTCTCGAGCTCTCCGAGAGACGTCTCGCCCGCTTCGGGGAGCGAGTTCGCCTCGCTCACGGAGACTTTCGCGACGTTTCCGCGCACCTCGAGAGGTTCGGGATGAAGAAGGTCGGCGGCTTCCTCCTCGATCTGGGGGTCTCCTCCCTTCAGCTCAACGATCCGGAACGCGGATTCAGCTTCCGAAAGGATGGCCCGCTCGACATGCGGATGGATCGATCGTCCGGCCGACCCGCGGCCGCCTGGCTTGGCTCGGCAACCGAGGCCGAGATCTCGGTTGCGTTGCACCGGTTTGGTGAGGAACGGTACGCACGACGGATTGCTCGAGCGATCGTCAGAGCGCGATCGAGAGGATCGATCGACACGACCGGAGAGCTTCGCCGAATCGTGCACGGTGCCGTTCCCCACAAGTACTTCGCCGGGTCGATCGACCCGGCAACGCGCACGTTCCAGGCGATCCGGATTGCAGTGAACAGCGAGCTGGAAGGCCTGGAACATGGTCTTGAAGCGGGATTCTCGGTTCTGTCTTCCGGAGGGATCCTCGTCGTGATCAGCTTCCACTCCCTCGAAGATCGGATCGTGAAGACCTTCTTCCGCGAGAAGGCGACAGACTGTGTTTGCCCGCCTGACTTTCCCGAATGCGTCTGCAACAAGACGGTCGAAGCGGAGATCCTCACCCGAAAGCCGATCGTGCCAGGACCTGGCGAGATCGCCGCCAACCCGAGAGCGCGAAGCGCGAAGCTCCGCGCCGCGAGGAGAGTCGTCTAGTTCAGGTCAGGGCGCGACATGTGTCCGCCACGTCGATACCCTGTTGGCCTACGATTCAGGCGAGATGCTGCATCGCGGTCGGAACCGGAGGCTTGAGGGCAGACGGTCGCGACGCCGGGGGATGGCGATTCCTGGTTCGTTCGTCGCGTTCGCCGGGGTCACGATCGTGGTTCTTGGTCTCTCCTTCTTCTACGTCCGTCAAGGGACGGCTCTTCGCGATCTGATGGCGCGATCCACGCGAGCTCGCGAGGAGCTTGTCGGCATCGAGGAAGTCAATCGCACACTCGAATTCCGGATCGAACAGGCGTTCTCTCTGGAGCGGATCTCGCGGATCGCACGCGAGAATCTTGGCATGGTCGAACCCTCGGTCGTCAGATATGTTCCCCTTCCAGCATCCGAGTGACAGCGATCGCGCCACGTGGAAACGCGGCCGGGTGGTCGCGGCCGTTCTGGTTCTCTGTGCGCTGACCGTCGTCGGTCGCCTCGTCCAGCTTCAGCTCTTTGAGAGTAGCCGGTGGCGGGCGCTCGCCGCGTCGGTTCAGGAGCGAACGCTCGAGCTTCCTCCGCGGCGCGGCTCGATCCTCGATCGCGATGGGACGCCGCTTGCGTTTGACGTGAAGGCGAAGGCGATCGCTGTCGATGGCTACAACATGACGATGCCGGAGACCCTCGTCTCGATCCTCGCGGAGGAACTCGGACGGCCGAAGAGCGAACTCACCGACCTTGTCTACCGACCGAGCTACTTCACGTGGATCGATCGTCGCGTCGAACTCGAGACGGCTCAGCGCATCGTTCGCAGAGCGGAGGATGCAGGCGCCCTCGGTCTGATCCTTCTCGATACGTGGAAGCGCTGTTATCCGCAGGGGCGGCTTGCATCGAACGTGATCGGATTCGTCGGGACCGACGGCGTCGGTCTCGAGGGGATCGAGCTTGCCTTCGACGACTCGTTGTGCGGGAGTCCGGCGCTCCTTCGCGTTGTCGAAGGGGCCGACGGACGCACCTACCAGACCGAAGTGATCGACGAGGGAAGGCCTGGAGACGACGTCATCCTCACGCTCAATGCGGACCTGCAATTCATCTGCGAACAGGAGATCGAACGTGGCGTCGAGTCGTTCCGTGCCGAGGCGGGGATGATCGTTGCTCTCGATCCTGCGACCGGCGAGGTCCTGGCGATGGCGCAAGACAAGCGTTACGACCTCAACCGGTTCCGGACATCGACGGTCGAGGCAAGAAAGAACTTGGCCGTCTCGTATCTGTTTGAGCCGGGTTCGATCTTCAAGGTCTTTACCGGTCTCGCAGCGCTTGAGGCTGCGGTCGTACGCGTCGACGACACATTCGATGGGGACGACGGAATCGAGATTTCAGGACACGTCATGCACAACGCGGAGAACGAGCCCTACGGGACGGTGACTTTTGCCGAGACGATCGAGCACTCGATCAACACCGCGATGATTCGCGTCGCGTTCCTGCTCGGTGAAGACGCGCTGCAGGCGTTCTTCGCGCGCCTCGAGTTCGGTCAACGAACGGGGATCGAGCTCCCGGGCGAGGAGCCAGGGATCCTCCGAGCGGCCGCGCTCTGGTCGCCGCTCGACTTGGCGGCCGCATCGATCGGCCAGTCGGTCGCGGTGACGGGGGTTCAGCTGGCTCGAGCGATGGCCGCTGTCGCCAACGGCGGATTCCTCCCCGACGTGCACATCGTTATGGAGGATGCGACGCAAGACGAAGACGGACCGCTCCAGGTTGCGAGTTGCGAAGCGGCCACAATTATGCGCGAGCTGATGAAGCGGGTCGTCGAGTCCGGGACCGGAACGCTCGCCGCCGTCGATGGCTTCGCCGTCGCCGGGAAGACAGGGACGGCTCAGAAAGCGGTTCCCGGGCGCGGTTATGTCGACGGCAAA
The DNA here is from genome assembly GCA_049643905.1 of Bipolaricaulia bacterium. Classification (GTDB taxonomy): domain Bacteria; phylum Bipolaricaulota; class Bipolaricaulia; order UBA7950; family UBA9294; genus CAZMYM01. Next base: position 20,827 of record JBARQW010000084.1, on the reverse strand, counting down.
TACACGTCCTTGTTCGCGGGCTGCCTCCCGGCTGACGATCCGGAAGTCGTGATCGTCGTCGTTCTCGACGAAGTCAAGACAACGCCGGTCTGGGGCGGATACACGGCCGGGCAGATCTTCCGCGAGGCGGCGACGCGCATGGTCCACGCCGAGCGCTTGACGCCGTCCGTATCAGAGACCTACGAGGCGCGGAGCCATTCCTCAACGCCTGACACACAGCCAGCAAAAGCAAGTGGGCAGATCCTGTTCGGAAAGCACTAGCGGCTACCTCCGTAGGTGAATGGCGAGCATCGACAGGTCGGCCTGTGAGACTCCCGGCACGCGGGTGGCCTGCCCGAAGGAGCGCGGTCTGACACGGCCCAGGAGGTCGCGTCCCTCGATCGAGACGCCTTGGAGTGAGCCATACTCGAGTTCCCTCGGGATCGCCCATTCTTCCATCCGGCGCAGGCGCTCGATCTCTCGCTCCTGCTGTGAAAGATAGCCCGAGTACTTCCCCGCGATCTCCACTTCGAGGGTGACATCGTCGGGAGTCCCATCCGGCTCGATGAGGTCTTCCAGGCGGACGTGCGGCCGGCGGAGTAGATCGAAGAGCGACGCGCCGTTGTTCGCGAGGGGCGGGCTCCCTCGCTCGACCAGCCTGAGGTTGATCGGATCGTTCGGTCCAATGCGCCTTCGTCTCAGTCCTGATGTCAGCTTCTCGATTGCAGCCCTCCGCTTGGTGAATGCGTCGTATCTCCCGTCCGGAAGGAGGTCGATCTCGTGTCCGAGTTCGCACAGCCGCAAGTCGGCGTTCCCTTCCCGAAGCGTGATTCGGTACTCGGCGCGTGATGGGAGCATGCGATAGGGCTCCGAGATCCCTTTCGTGGCGAGATCGTCGATCAGCACTCCGATGAACGCTCGGCCGCGATCGAGGACGACGGGATCGAGCCCACGAAGCTCCCGGGCGGCGTTCACCCCCGCGATCAGTCCGAGAGCCGCTGCCTCTTCGTAGCCGGTTGTGCCGATGATCTGTCCAGCGAGATAGAGGCCCTTGACTCCTTGGACGGCCAGCGTCGGGTCGACGTGAAGCGGGTCGACATAGTCGTACTCGATGTTGTAGCCGTATCGCTCGATGTGCGCGTCTTCGAGGCCGCGTATCGAGTGGACGATCCGCTCCTGGACCTCGGGGGAGAAGGCTGTGTAGATCCCCTGAAGGTAGACCTCGGTGGTGTCGCGTCCCTCCGGTTCGCAGAAAACCTTGTGAGAGGTCCTTTCGGGAAACCGGACAATCTTCGTCTCCAACGAGGGACAGTGTCTGGGTCCGACACCGTCCATCAGCCCGTTGTAGTTCGCACTCCGATCAAGGTTCGCCGTGATGATCGCGTGCGTATCTTCGTTGGTGTGCGTGACGTGGACGGGGAAATCGTCCGGAAGCACGCGAGGCTCCGACCAGAAGGAGAAGGCGAGCGGCCGCTCGCTCGTCGATTGCCGCTCGAGGGCGCCGATGTCGATCGTGTCTCTGTGAACGCGAGGAGGCGTTCCCGTTTTCAGGCGCTGCATTCGGAGTCCGAGGTTGCGAAGTGATGTTGCGAACGCGACGGACGGCGGTTCGCCGGCTCGTCCGGCCGCGTAGGCCGTCTCACCCAAGAGGACGGTCCCGTTCAAGAACGTACCGGTACAGACGATCACGGCGCGGGTCCGCAGCTCAAGACCCTCACGAAGACGGACGCCTGCGACACGGCGACCACGGATGACGAGTTCTTCGACCATCCCTTCGATCAAATCGAGGCCGTCGGCCGAATCAAGCGTCTGCCTCCACGCGCGCTTGTACGCGTCTCGGTCGGCCTGGGCTCGACGGACCTGCATCGCCGGTCCCTTGCTCGTGTTCAAAGCGCGAATGTGGATCATCGCCCCGTCGGTGACGCGGGCCATCTCACCGCCAAGGGCGTCGATTTCTCGCACGAGTTGGGACTTGCCGGGTCCGCCGATCGCCGGATTGCACGGCATCTTGGCGATCTCGGAAAGATCGATCGTGACCAGGGCAGTCGCGGCCCCGAGGCGGTGGGCGGCAATCGCCGCCTCGCAGCCGGCGTGGCCGGCGCCGATCACAACGACATCGTACTCGGGCATTGCTCTTGCTTCGTCAGTCCTTCTTCGCCAGCTTGAGCCACTCCAACAGCTCGATGGGGAACGGGAAGACGATCGTCGAGGCGTTCTCGGCCGAGATGGCATTCAGGGTTTGGAGATAGCGAAGCTGGAGTGCTGCCGGATTGCGCTCGATGATTGCGGCCGCTTCGCCGAGTTTGGACGCCGCCTGGAGCTCACCCTCGGCGTTGATGACCTTCGCCCTGCGTTCCCGCTCGGCCTCGGCCTGTCGAGCGATCGCTCGCTGCATGTCGGTCGGCAGCTTGACGTCTTTGATCTCCATGTTCTTGACCTTGATTCCCCACGGATCGGTCTGCTCGTCGACGATCTGCTGAAGCTGCATGTTGATCTTGTCGCGCTCTCCGAGGACCTGGTCGAGCTCGAATCCGCCGAGAACGCTCCGCAGTGTGGTCATCGCGATCTGGCGCGTCGCCTCCATGTAGTTCTGCACTTGGACGACGGCGTCATTCGGATCGACGACGCGGAAGAACAACACCGCGTTGACCTGAGCCGAGACGTTGTCCTTGGTGATCACTTCCTGCGGCGGCACGTCGAGCGTGACCGTCCGCAGGCTCACCCTCACCATTTTGTCGATGAGCGGGATGATCAAGAAGATCCCGGGTCCCTTGGGGCCGACGAGCCGCCCAAGACGGAAGATGACGCCCCGCTCGTACTCGCGGACGACCTTGACCGCGCTCGCCAGGAACAGCAAGACGACGGCGACGATCGCTCCTATGATTGTTGCATCCATGCTAACCCCTCCTCGTGTTTCGAGTTCGGACGAACGCAGGGGATGGTAAGAACCCTTCTCGGGAATGTCAATTGTGCCGGCAGTTGGGTCGGTTCGGTATACTCCGAAACGGATGAGGGGAGGACGGGCATGCGCCGCCGATTGATCGCCGGGAACTGGAAGATGCATATGACGCCACAGGAGACCGAGGCGTTCATCTCTTCGTTCCTCGACCGCATCCCAGGGGAGCGAGACGCCGGCTCCGCCGAGGCCCTGCTCGTCCCCCCGTACACGAACCTCGATCGCGCAGCGAGCCTTCTCGAGGGAACAGGCGTCGAACTCGGGGCGCAGGACCTCTACTACGAAGAGCAAGGGGCGTACACGGGTGCCGTCTCCGGGGGCATGATCCGCGCTTGCGGATGCCGATACGTTCTCGTTGGGCACTCCGAGCGACGGCACGTCTTCGGTGACGACGACGAAACCGTCGCTCGCAAGCTCGGGGCGGCGCTCGCCTCGGGGCTGTTACCGATTCTGTGTGTTGGTGAGGTTCTCGAGGAGCGTCGATCGGGAAGGACGGAGGACGTCGTCTTCTCCCAGCTCCGTTCGGCACTGCAGGACGTCGGCTCGGAAGAGGCGACTCGGATTGTGGTTGCCTACGAGCCGGTCTGGGCGATCGGCACGGGGGAGACAGCGACACCGGACCAGGCGCAGGATGCGATCGCCTCGATTCGGCGGCGGTTGAGTGAGAGATTCGATACCGTGCTCGCGGAGCGAGCACGCATCCTCTACGGAGGAAGCATCACGCCGGAGAACGCGGCGTCGCTCGTCAGTGAGTCCGACATCGACGGTGCCCTCGTCGGAGGCGCATCCCTCGATCCGGAGTCGTTTGCTCGCATCCTCGCTGCAGCAAACGGACAGTAAGGAGGCGCCATGAGGATCCTTCGCACGATTCCGAATCAGATCACGCTCTCTCGAATCGCCTTCGTTCCGCTCTTGATGTTCCTCATCCTGTTCGAGTCGGACGTGTCGCGGATCGTGGCGATGGTCCTTTTCTTCCTCGCTGCTGTCTCCGACGTAGTCGACGGCTACTTGGCACGGATCCTCAAGCAGACGAGCACGTTCGGGAAGTTCGCCGACCCGATCGCCGACAAACTGCTCATCGCCGGCGCTCTCATCGCCCTGTTGCAGCTTGGCGAGCTGGGGGCTTGGGCGGTAATGCTGATCATCGCCCGGGAGTTCTTGGTCACGGGCCTGCGAATCCTCGCGATCTCCGAGGGCAACGAGATCGGCGCGAGCTTCCTCGGGAAAGCGAAGACGATCTCGCATGTGGCGCTCATTCTTGCCATTCTCGCAGATCGTTCTTTTGCGCTCGGACCTGGCGGCGACATCGCCAAGACAGTCTGCTTGATCCTAGCGTTGGCGCTTTCAGCGATCTCTGGCGCCGAGTACTTCTACCGATCCAGAAGCCTGTTCGCCTAACGGATCGGCTCGTCGCGTTTGTCCGGTCGACGAGGTACAGAGACTCCCATCTGCGAGCACTTCGATGACCTCTTCGGAGCCGGGAGACGTCTATCTGCTCTCGGTCGTCGCGGGCAGCTGAACGGGGGCTACTCTCCGATGATCTTGACCAGCACGCGCTTCTTCCGGCGACCGTCGAACTCACCATAGAAGATCTGCTCCCACGGACCGAAGTCGAGGCGACCGTCCGTGACACCGACGACGACTTCCCGGCCCATCACTTGACGCTTCAAGTGCGCGTCGCCGTTGTCTTCGCCGGTCCGATTGTGGCGATAGCGTTCGATCGGCTCGTGCGGTGCGAGTCCTTCAAGCCAGGTCTCGTAGTCGGCATGCAGTCCCGGCTCGTCGTCGTTGATGAAGACGCTCGCCGTGATGTGCATGGCGTTGACCAGACAGAATCCGTCCCGTATCCCGCTCTCGTTCAGCGCATCCACGACGTCCGGCGTGATGTTGAGGAACGCTCGACGCGTCGGCGTCTCGAAGACGAGTTCCTGCCGGTGACTCTTCATCGATTCTCCCTTTCATGTGCTCTCGCGAGCCTGCATCGTCTCGCCAAGGGTACTCGAACGTCAGTAGAATGAATCGAAGGAGGCACCGTTGAGAAGCCGCGTCTCGATTCTCCACTACCTTGGCGTGATCCTCGTTGCTTTCTCGATTCTGCAGGCTGCGCCGCTGGTCGTGAGCGCGGTGTACCAAGAGACGTTCAAGTTTGCGACCTTCAACTTCGCAATTCCCGCCGGCCTCAGTCTCGCCCTCGGTCTGGCGCTGACCTTCTTCTTCCGGCCCCGCCGCTTGACGGTCGGAAGGGCGATGGCCGTAGGGGCGTTGGGGTGGTTCGTCCTCTCCCTTGTCGGTGCTCTTCCGTACTGGCTTCCTCTTGAGGTCACGTATCTTGACACCTTCTTCGAGGCAGCGAGCGGATTCACGACGACAGGAGCGACGATGCTCAGTGGCCTGTCGATCCTTCCGAAGAGCATCCTCCTGTGGCGTGCGCTGACGGAGTGGATTGGCGGACTCGGGATCTTCACCCTGTTCCTGTTCGTCATCCGTGAGGGTGGCGCACAACATGCGCTCCTGGGCGCCGAGACCCACAAGGCGGCCTCGGAACGCTTCTCGCCGGGCGTCTTCAGCTCGCTTCGCATCCTCTGGTCGATCTACGCCGGCCTGACGGTTGCCTGTGGTCTTCTGCTCTGGATAGAAGGACTCAGTCTGTTCGACGCGATGACGCACGCGCTGACGACGGTCTCCACAGGCGGGTTCTCGAACTACGACGCGAGCATCGCCCACTTCGGCGCGGGCGGTTTCCGCAACCCCGTGGCGATCGAATACACGATCCTCGTCTTCATGTTCCTCGGTGGAACGAGCTTCCTCGTCCACTGGAATGCACTGCGCGGGCGATGGCGATCGATTCTCGGAAACGTCGAGCTGCGAGCCTGGATCTTCCTCCTCGTCGGGGCAACGCTGCTGGTGGCGATTGCCGATCGAGCCCGTGTCGGGGAGGTTGGCCTTCACACCCACGTTCGCACGTCGCTCTTTCACGTCGTGTCGATCGCGACGACGACCGGGTTCACGACGCGGGACCTCAATGGGTTCGCTCCGCTCTCGCAGCAGGTTTTCCTGATCCTGATGCTGATCGGCGGGTGTGTCGGGTCGACCTCCGGCGGGTTGAAGGTATTGCGGGCGACGGTCTTGGGCAGACTCCTCGGGCGAAGGATCCGGGTGACGACACGATCAAGCCGCGAGGTCGTTCCGTTCACGCTCGGGCGGCGCCAGCTTTCCTCGGACGAGGTCGAACGGACGTCGGCAATCGCTGTCGGGTGGATGCTTGCTCTTGGAATCGTCTGGCTTGCGACGAGCCTCGTCACCCGCCTCGACGGGTGGGGGTCGCTGTCAGCTGCAGTTTCGGCGGTGGGGAACATCGGACCACACTTCGTCGACGCGGAGACGTTCGCTGGGGTTGGTCCGATGGCCAAGGTGCTCTACATTCTTGCGATGGTCGCCGGGCGACTGGAGATCCTGCCGTTTCTCCTGATCTTCTCTCGCCGGGCGTGGAGGTAGGTGAGCGAAACATGCGGATTGTCATGGCGGGGGCCGGGGTGTCCGGACGCAGGTTGGCTGGGAGGCTGGCGGAGGGCCGCCACGATCTGGCGGTCATTGACCTCAACCGCGATCTGTGCGAGGCAATCAGCGCCGAATTCGGCGTCGTTGCCATCTGCGGGAACGCGACCGACATCGGGACATTGGAGGAGGCCGAGATCGATCGGGCCGACGTTGCCGTGGCGCTGATGCGCTCGAGCGCCGACAACTTGGCGTTCTCTCTACTGGCGCGAGGGGCCGGGGTCGAACGGGTCATCGCCCGGATGCCGAATCCGAAGTACTTGGCGGCCTACGAGCGGGCTGGCGTCACGAGCATCCTCGATGTCGTCAGTCTGTTCCTCGATTGGCTCGTGCTGGAGATCGAGCACCCACCCGTTCATCAAGTGGCGTCGATCGCTGACGGGCAGGGCGCGATCGTTTGGGTTACGGTCGCCGCGGGCTCGGGCGTCTGTGGTCGTGCTCTCGACGAGATCCGCTCGGATCGGAGATTCCCGAACGGCTGTGCCGTCTCCGGCCTGATGCGCGCCGACGGCGATCGACTTCTCTTCCCATCGGGCCGCGATCGGCTGATCTCCGGGGATCGCGTCCTCCTCGTCGGGACGATCGAGGGACTGACGAGGGCGTCGGATCTGTTTGGCGAGAAGCAGGGGTTCTCGTCTCTTTTCAGTCGGCTGCATGGCACGAGCGCCGGGGTTGCCGATGAGACCCAGGCGCGCCTGGAAGCGTCCGTCGAGGGCGTGGAGGAGGCGGAAGAGGTCCTGGACCAAGATTCGCCTGTCCTTCCGGAGGCGTAGCCCGCGCCTGGGCGGGCACCTGCCCGTTCTTCTGAGACGCAGCCACCGCCCGGGCGGGCACCTGCCCATCATTTCGAGATGTAGCCAACGCCCGGGCAGGCACCTGCCCATCACTTCGAGATGTAGCCAACGCCTGGGCAGGCGGACGCCGATCACTCCTGCGTCGGGATCTGGTTCGGCGCGTTCGCAACCTCGACATCTCGGAAGACGAGGTGCAGGACGATTCTCTTGTTTCCATCCTCGGCCCTCTCGTAGAGCAGAAGCGTGAGTTCAAGTCGGTCAGGGTCTGAGAAGACCGTGTCGTCTCGCAGGAGCGGGGTGAAGACGAGTCCTTGGTTTCGAATGGCGCCATCTTCTCTCCGTAGCGCGTGTGCGAGCGTCCAGATTCCTGCGAGGTCACGTTCCACAGGGTCCCCGTCGAGGCGAAGATCGAAGCTTGACGAGCCGAGGAGGAGTGCTTGTGTCTCCGGGAGACCGGGATCCCCGAGCGCCGTGTCGCCGTGCACGGATGTGTCTTTCCCGAGGATCGTCTCCATCCCGATGTCGGATCGGAGGGTGAGTTCGCCGATTGGACCTTCGCCGAGGGCCAAGACCTCGGCCGTGCCATCCAACCGGACGCTGAGGCGTACGAACCCCCGTTCGGCCCGTTCGGAGATCACGATTCGTCCAGCGCCTTCCAGGGATCGGACCCTGTCTCCGCCGGCGTAGACATATGGGTCGTCGACGTCGCCGACAAGAATGGGGTCGCCGACCAGGATCTCCCAGCCCGAAGTGATCGAGATTGCCTCATCGATCGCTCGGTATGCGAGCCATCCGGCGACGGCGAGGATTGCGACACCGAGGACCGTGAGCGCGAGGCGCGACGTGTCCATGGTTCTCTACGGCGAGATCGTGAACGGCTCATCGAACGCTTCGATGCCGTTCAGGATTCCCTGTGCCCTGTACCTACCGGGCGCGAGACCTGCGGGGTCGATCTGGTAATGGCGCCACTCGCCTTGCGAGACGACGTCCTCCACGCGCGCTATCGGAGCCTCGCCCGGGCCGACCCAGACGACGTCGAAAACGTCCCTCTGCTCGATCCGCGTGAAGTGAACGACCAAATGGATCCCGTCGTCGCCTATCGAAAACCTACTCGTCTCAGACTCGCCGACGTACCCGCCTCGCTTCTCTTCGACTGCGAGATACAGACCATACCGAAGCTCTCTCGTATAGGCCGCCGTGAGTGCGTCTTGGACCTCGCCGGCGATCGACGTCGCCGCGTTGGCGAGGAGTGAATCGAATCCGCCGAAGAGGCTTCCCGAACGGAGTGTCGTGGAATCGGACGCCTGCAGATCGAGCGCCCGCTCGATCAGGCCGGTCCGCGTATCGACGACCTCGACCTGCGAGCGAATGTGAGCGCTGTATTCCGTCCCCGGAACCTCGTCGACGCAGTCACCGTCCTCCCACGCGACGCAGATCTTCGTTTCCCTGGCGGTCGTGTCGACGGCGTAGACGGACCCCGTGATCAGCTTGCTGACGCCGGTCAACGAACCGATCTCGACGGCGGTCGTCGGATCGATGAACCCCGTGTGGGAGAGCGCATGCTCGATCAAGAGGGCGTCGAGTTGTGCACGAGAGTAGACGTCAATGCCGGAAGCGTTGACCAGTCTTGCTTCGATCCGGCCCTCCAGAGTTCCCTCCACGCCGGGCCAGCTAGAGCTGTTGGAGAACGCGAAGACTGCGACATCGAGCCTCTCGTTGGCGATCACGGCCCGTTCGGGCGGCTCGGGAATGAGGAAGAAGAAGAAGGTCGCCACCAGCACAACAGCGACGACGAGCCCGACCAGCAATCCGACGCCATCGTCCATCGTTCACCTCCGAGCCTCCGCACGAGAGAGGCCTCCCACCGTACCTTTGAGCCCCAACGGAATCAAGGTTCTGAAGAGACTCCTACTGGGCGTGTGCTTTCCGACCGCGCCGGATGTGGTCCCCGGCGACTGCACAGCCGCGGGCGTTCGATTCCGAGATCGATCTCCCACCGAGAATCGAGACGACAAACGCAGCGGCGTACGCGTCGCCGGCTCCGGTCGAGTCGCCGGAGACCTGCTCCGGCGGCCGGTGGAGGTCCCGATCCTGTCCATTCCACGCAAGGGCACCGGACGAACCGAGCGTGACGGCGCCACGCTGGAACGACTCGGCGAGCGCACCGACGATCTCCTCTGCGTTCTCGCGATCCGTCAGGGTTCGGCCCTCTTCGAAGTTGGGGAAGAGCCAGGAGACCTCTTCCAGTTCGGCGAGGAATGCGTCGGGGCCGAACGAGGCAATCAGGCTGGCCGGCGGCGGGTCGACAGAGACGGTCATCGTCCCTGCACACGCGAGACCGATGGCGCGGCGCGCAGCTTCGCGCTGGTTCGGTGAGAGGAACGCATAGCCCGACACGTGTAGGTGGTCGGCGGTTTCGAACGCGGACCGGTCGATCGATTCCGGAGTCAAGCCGTCGTTCGCCCCGCGCGAGCAGACCATCGTCCTCTCGCTCCCCTGCTCGAGAGCCAGGATCGTGCCGCTCGGAGCGTCGGCTCGAGCGACGATCGGCGTGATCCCGCTCTGTTCGAGCGAACGGACGAGCAGGTCTCCGATGAGATCATTCCCCACGCAGCCGAAGAAGGTGACGGAGGCGCCTTCGCTCGCTGCGACGCGCGCGAACGTCCCCGCGCTTCCTCCAGGGTTCGCCCGGACGACGGAGCGAATCTCACTTCCCGGTTCGATGTTGTTGGGATGCTGCGCGTGGACATCGAGATTGAGGTCGCCGAGGACGACGATCCGACTCATCCGGTCTCTCTGAGCCTGGCGACGCCTTCGGCTAGCGCGCGGACACGGTCGACGTCGATCGGCCCGCCGAGCTGCCCGTCTTCCTTGAGGACGGTGCCGGCGATGAACCCATCTGCGTCGCGATACGTGGCGAGATTGTCGATTCGGACGCCGCTCCCGACGAAGATGGGCAGCTCGACTGCGCTCTTCACGGTTTGAACGTCCTCGGGATCTGTCCGGCGTCCGGTACCGATACCGGAGACGATGAGCGCATCAGGACCGTTACGCGCTGCATCGATGGCCGCCTCCTCGAGCCGGGTCAGATGTGCGGCGTGCTTGACGTGGATGTCTGCCAGGACCTTCGTATCGGTCCCGAGGTCGCGCTTCAGCCACATCAAATCGCGCGCCAGCCCTTCGATGATCCCCTGATCGGCGAACGCGACGCCGGCGAAGACGTTGACGCGGACGAAGGTCGCTCCGGTCGCTCCGGCGATCGACATCGCCGCGAGCCCGTCGTTTCGCAGAACATTGACGCCGATCGGCACGTGCGCCTTCTCGGCGAGCCGATCGACGACGACGGCCATCATGGCGATCGTTTCGCGTGGGGCATCCTTCCCATACGGAGCGTCTCCGAGATTTTCGACGAGCACGGCATCGATCCCGCCCGATTCGAGTGCGTATAGGTCGCGTAGCGCTGCATCGATGATCGGCTTCGGCCCCTGTTGCCTGTACTTGATACTGCCGGCAAGCGGCAAGAGATGGATCATCCCGATCAGCGGCTTCTCGACAGTGAACACCTTGCTGGCCATGACGGGAGACTATAGCGGAACGATCTCGTGACCAGCAATGGGCGGAAGCTTCTGGTCGACGGCTAGATCCACGGCTCGATGTGCCAGGATCGGAAGAGAATCGGATGGCCTGCGTGGCGCACGATCCCTTGCCGGTCGATCAGGAAGGTTTCCGGGATCGTTTCGACCTCGTACAGCGCGCGAACGGCCTGCGCATCGGACAGCGTTCCGCGCAGGACGATGAACGCCTCAAAGCCGTTCTCGGTGAGGAAAGCCCGGACCTCGGCTTCGCTGATGTCCAAGTTAACGGTAACGACGATCAGGCCGTCATCTGCGAATTCCTCCCGGAGTGATTCGAGATGGGGCATCGTCATCCGGCACGGGGCACACGTACTCCGCCAGAAGTCAAGAAGGACAAGATGGCCACGATAGTCCTCGAGCGACACCTCCGGACCGTCCAGGGCCTTGAGGGTGAAGGTCGGCGCGAGCTGGCCGACGTCGACTCCGGTGGTCGGAGGAGCCGCGGGGTTCGACACGCTGACGGCGCGTGTGATGGTTCCTTCAGATCCGAGGTCGTCGAGCACGGTGAGCGTCACCTCGAACGTTCCCTCTGTTGTGTAGATGTGCGTGGTCGTCTCGCCCTCTCCTTCGGTTCCGTCTCCGAATGCCCACGCGTAGGACACGATGGTCCCATCCGGATCGATGGAAGCGTCGGCGTCGAAGAAGACGGCCAGGGGCGCGTCTCCGGAGGACGGAGAACGGGTGAAGGACGCGATCGGCGCCCGATTGGGCGAAATGCAGGCTGCCAGGAAGAGACAAAGGGCGAAGACGAGGGTCACGGCGAAACGGCGGTCCTGTCTCATCTTCCGATCACCACCCCTAGAAAGCCGACGAGGCTCCTTTGGCGGAGCCTCGTACATTCTCTGGCTTGGGTCCCCTCTCGTACAAGGGCAAGATACGATTTCCGTGTAAAGGGAGCGTGGAGAGGTTGTGAAGGGATTGTGAAGCGGGAAGTGGCATCGCGCCGCAACGAGTGGGCCTTTCGGTGGGAGAAGAGACCGCCTGCCGTTCGCTTGCCACAGATGCGGGCTCGGAGCAAGGTCGGCTGATCTCGCGGGGGAACGCCGGACGTGGCGAGGCCTCGCCCCGTTTCTCGACGGGACGGCGACCTTCGTGCGGCTGTCGTTGCCTTCTGATCAGACGGAACGGGAACGAACGTCGAGCGGGTCTACGCAAGACGGAGGGAACGATTCCGAATCGGCTCGTGGGTCCCACGGAGACCGCGCTCGCGTCGGCCGCCCCCCCCCTGGCAAGCCGTGCCGGCGCCCGCGGGCTAGTAGTGCCTCTGCGCGACGAAGAGCTCGACTTGGTCCGAGAGGTCCTCGGCCCGATCGGACAACTTCACCAGCTCCCTGATGAGGCCGTAGACCTGAAGCTTCCAGGCGAGGTCGATGTCGAGCTTGAACAGCGCTCTTCCTGCGGATCGCTCCAGATGGTCGATCTCCCCTTCGAGATGCTCGATCGCCTTCGTGTGTTCGAGCGTTTTGTCCATGTCTCCGAAGAGGTTGGTGACGGCCCCTTTCACCTCGGCGAACACGTCACCCGACATCGCCGCGATCTCAAGGAGCGTTGTCCGAATCTCCCGCGGAATCCGGACGTGCTGAACGCTGAGCAGGTCGACCGTCGCTTCTGCCGCATTGGCGAGACGATCGACTTGCTCGATCAGCTCGAGGATGTCTCGGCGGGAAGTGGGAAGCAGCGAAGTGGAGAGCAGATGGCTTTCGACCTTCCGGCGCGCGTCATCGGCGCGACCCTCAGCCTTGTGTGTCTCAAGGGCGAGTGCGTCGGCTTGTTTGAGGTCTTCCTCACCGAAGTAGACTTTGAGAGCCTGTCTGTAGGATTCGATGGTGCGCTCGACGAGTTCCAGGTGTTCGAGGACGAGCTCGCGGATCTTCCGTTGCTTTCTCCAGAACACGGATCCTCCTTGGCGTGCGACGGTGATCCAGAGCGTAGCGTGGTCAAGGCGGGCGGGCAACCTGGGGTCGCTTCGGGCTGCCGATAGGCAGCGCGGAACTCAGTCAGTGACAGCCTATGCTTCGATCTCTATTGCACCCAGATGATCACCGAGAACTCGTCGATCGACTCCTCTTCCCAGGGGCGCTGATACGCGAAGCCGAGTGTGATCGTCCCTGGAGCGACGGCTCGATACCGTGACGTGAAGACCCCGGGGCCTCCGCAGACCTCTGGGTCCTCAAGTTTGTATTCCCCCTCTTCGATGGCCTCGAGCGGCGTTCCTTCGAACGACTCCGGCTCGATTCGAATCCACTGGTATCCGGTCGACGCGTTGCCGGTGAGCCGAATGTCGATCGTGTCGCCGACCTCGACGGATCGAGCGCTGCCGTCCGCCGCTTCGTCGAGCGTGATCGGTAGGAACCAGCACCCTGAGAGGGCTATCGCGACGGCGAAGAGAGCGGAGAGTCCCACCATCAGCCTTCCTCTTCTCATGGATCCCTCCTTTGAGGTGGTCGTCCGGTTCCCTTGTACAGGGATCGATGTCTCCGAGGCAACACCTCTGGCCGTTTCGGTCTAAGGGGCTCTCGCGGCGACGGCGATGATGTCCGGCATCGAGGTGTATCGGGCCGGCATTTGGCCGATCGTCCACCCCGTGCCCGTCGTTTCCAGGTAGTAGTAGACGTCGCCTTCCCACTCGTAGGTCTGGGCGTCGCACGGCTCGGGGGGAAGAACGCGGACTCCAACGGCCATGTGCATCTCCTCGGTGAACGCGAGGAGAACGACGCCGAATCCCATCTGCCGCAGGATGGCGGCGCTGAGGATCGCGAGATCTTCGCAGTCGCCGCACCCATCGACCAACGTCTCGATCGGGTACCGTGGGTACTCGCCTTCCTCGGCGACGTAGCGGAATGACTGAACGAAGGCAATGATCAGATTGAGCTTCTCCCACACATTGAGTCCGGCCGAGATGGCCATCTCCTCGAACTCCGCAATCAATGAGGCGAGCGTCTCGTCATCACCGGGGTCAATGATGTACTCCCCGTAGGCGGTGTACGTCGACACCCTGGGGAGCAGACGAAATCGGTTGTACGCGTCGAGGGGGAACGTGTGCCTGAGGGTCCACGTTCTCCCCGAGTACTCCCAAGCGTATTGCCTGTCGACCGATGCTGCGAGAGTTGTGACGCCGCTGATGGCGATCGCGGCGAGAAGGACTCCAAGGACGAGCTTCCGCATCCCACTCCCTGCCTTTCCGGTGCACGTGCAACCCCAGCTGAAACGTGATCCGTATCACGTTCCTATGCAAGAGCGTACGGGAACGTTGTCAGTGGGTCGTGAAGATGGAGTGGGCCGTCTGTGATGTCGAATCAGGCAGAGTCTGTCAAGTTGCAGGGCCGCGTCGAGGAGCGACTAGAGCCAGCGGTTCACGAGTTCGTCGGTGATCTCGCTCGGGGAGCCCGCGTGGCGGATAACGCCCGTGCGGTCGATGAGAAACGCCTTCGGTGTTCCGGACACGTCGTACGCGGCTCTCGTCCCTGACGTCTTCGGTCGGGTCTCGTGGACGACCACGAAGTCGTCGTGTCCGTTCTCTGTCATGAACCGTTGCGTGGCTCTCGCACTGTCGTCGAGGCTGATCAACAGCACGACGAGTCCCTGTTCCTCGTACGCGAGACGAAGGGCCTCCAGATGTGGCACGGACGCCAGACACCCGGGACACGTGCTCAGCCAGAATTCGAGCACGACAACCTGTCCGAGGAAGTCGGAGAGGACTGTCAAGTCCCCTTCGAGGTCGGGAAGAGTGAACCCTGGCGCCCGCTGGCCGACGCGGTTTCCGACAGGCACGTTCGCGGCGATCGCGGGTGCCGATGCCGCAAGGAGTGTCGATTCCGTCGAGCCGGAGACCGACTCCTCGGTTGGGAGGGTCGACACGTCGACGGACTGTGTGATCAAGTGCCACGATCCACCGTCGTCGGACGCCAGAAGCGTCACGTCGTAGCTGTCGACGCGCGGGAACGTGTGTTCATTCTCGACGCCCGACCCTGTCGTTCCGTCGCCGAAGACCCACTGGTAGGCCACGATCTGTCCGTCTTCGTCCGTCGAGGCCGAGGCGTCGAAGAGCACCGCCGTTTCAGGCCCATTCGGCAGACGGTACGCAGAGAACTCGGCGAACGGAGTCACGTTGGCGGCCACCGCAAGGGCGACCGCGGTCAAGACCATCAGCATGATGATGAAGCGCGTCGCTCTCATTTCATCCATCCCTTCGATCCTGCGAGCCGCTTCTCGCCGCTACGAGTCGAGCATTCGCCCGCGGCGGTGCCTTCGTCTCTGTTCGTCTTCGTTGTCCTGTTCTACGGCACGGCCTCCGAAGGCGTCTGTGTCTCCGGTGGCTCAAGGATGTCCAATCGCGCTCGGATCGCCGGCTCTTCGCCGACCCGGTCCAGAGCCTCTTTGTACAGAGCCACGGCTCTGGCGGTTGCCTCCTCGATCACCGTCTCGAGTTCGGCGATCGCGACAGCCGTCTCGGGATCATCCGCCCCGGTCTCCTCGAGTGCCGCCTTCTCGTTCAGGGCGAGCTGCCGCTTCTCCTCGTAGACGATGCCGACCAAGTATTCCAAGAACGGGTGATCGACGCTCTCGTCCTCAAGCAACTGCTCGAAGGCATCGAGCCCAAGAGCGGGGTCCTCGTTCCGGAGCTTCGCGGCGGCGAGAAGAGGCCGTTGGATCGTCACATTCGCCGCGTCGAAGGTCTCCTGGAACCACTGACTGAAGCGACCTCCGGCTTCCGCCTGCTCGGCGTCGCTGCGAACCTGATCGATGATCTCCTCGAGTGTGGGACTCTCTTGCTCTTGGTGTCCCGTCTTCAGGATGATGTGGAAGCCAAACTCTGTCTGGACGATTCCACTCATCTCGCCTTCCTCGAGTCCGAATGCGGTCTCCTCGAACGGCTGCACCATCTGACCTCGGACGAACCAATCGAGGTCGCCGCCGGCCGGACCGGACGGGCAGGTCGAGCGTTCTCTCGCCAGCTCAGCGAAATCGGCTCCGCCTTCGAGTTCATCGAGAACTGCCTGGGCTTCCTCCTCCGTCTCGAGAAGGATGTGCGATGCTCGGACTCGCTCCTCCTGCTCGTACTCTGCCCGGTTCTCCTCGAAGAACGCTACGATGTCATCCTCGGTCAATTCAATCGGACCGGCGACGTCATTCTGGAGCGCTTCGACGATCAACTGCTCGTAGACGGAGAGCTTCGAATCGCTCACGAACGCATCGAGTTCTCGTCCGATGCTCTCCAGGTAAGCGCCGAATTCCTCCTCGGTCATCCCGCGGGAAACGAGGTAGCCTGCGAAGATCTCGCGGAACTTGGCGTCCGTCTCGGCCTCTCCGATCACGATGCCTCGCTTCTCGGCTTCTTCGACGAGCACTTCACGACCCGCCAAGCGCTGGAGCGCCTCGAGTTCCAGATTCAGTCCGAGCTCGGCTCCCGCTGCGCCCAAGAGCATCTCACGGATGTCCATGCCGAACTGGGCGTAGATCTGCTGGTACTGGGCAATCACGAGCTGGATCTCGCGCTCGAGCCCACTTTGGTACAGCGGTCGTCCGTTCATGGTTGCGACGATCTCGGCCACAGACTCCGCGATCGGTTCCTGTGCCGGCTGGTCTGATGGCTGACTGGAAGGCCGGCCGCAGCTGGCGATGAGCAAGGCGAGCGCAATCAAGACCAACGTCAGTAAGAACGAACGAACATGCATAGGGGCCTCCTTGAATCGTGCCAGAGGATACGCTGTCGGCGGCGACGATGAAAGGCGGGTGCGAAGGCGCGTAACGTACACTCTGGGGACCGTGATCAAGGAGATACGGGCCAAGACGCTCGTCACGAGAATTCAGGGACTCGACACCTATTTCGGTCTCGACTACGGGATGAACCTGTATCGAGGGTGCCAACATCACTGCATCTACTGCGACTCACGGAGCCTGTGCTACGGGATCGAGGCCTTCGACCGAGATGTTCTGATCAAGGTCAACGCCGTTGACCTTCTCGAAGAAGAGCTCAAGCGGAAGCGCAAGAAGGGGATCATCGGGACCGGATCGATGAACGACCCCTACATGCCACTTGAGGACAAGGTTTGTTTGACCAGGAGC
The DNA here is from genome assembly GCA_049643905.1 of Bipolaricaulia bacterium. Taxonomy (GTDB): domain Bacteria; phylum Bipolaricaulota; class Bipolaricaulia; order UBA7950; family UBA9294; genus CAZMYM01. Next base: position 3,842 of record JBARQW010000084.1, on the reverse strand, counting down.
GCACTCGAGGTGATCGCGGGATACAGCTTCGGCGTACACGTGATCACGAAGAGCGATCTCGTCTTGCGCGACCTTCCGATCCTGCAGAAGATCGGGCGTGTGGCCGGATCCGTCGTCTCCCTGACGATCACGACGGCCGGCGACGATCTCGCGAAACAGATCGAGCCGGGTGCACCACCGTCGTCGGCGAGGTTCGGAGCTCTCAAAGTCCTGGCAGACGGCGGAATCGAGACGCGGATTGCCCTGATGCCGACGCTCCCTTTCATCGACGACACTTGGGAGAACGTGTCCGCAATCGTCGAAGAGGCGCATCGGTGCGGTGTAACGGCGATTGTGCCGTGGTTCGGGATGAGCATGCGCGACCGGCAGCGGGCCCACTTCTACGATCGGCTGGACGAGCTCTTCCCCGGAATGCGGCGGCGGTACCAAGAGCGCTACGGAAACGACTACATGTGTCCGTCTCCGAACGCCGATTCGCTGTTCGAGCAGTTCGCGAAGCTATGCGGTTCGCGTGGTATCGCCATCTCGGTTCAGCCGTCTCTTGCGCCGACGGGGGAGCAGCTCCGGCTGCTCGCGTGAAAGACGGTCCACCCTCTCGGATCCGTCTTCGACGACTCGGAGAACCTCTTCCTCCTCCTCCGCTTCGACCGGGCAACCTCTCCGAGGCCGCCGATCACTCGGCGTCGTTCGCCGGTCGGTACGACTTCGGCGGCTGAGAAAGGCGATTCCCTCCAAGTTTTCCCATTCTCTTGGACTATCCTCCCACGGTTCGTGTAGGATTCCCCGGACAAGGAGGTAGCCATGTCGCGGACAGTTCTTGTTGCAGCTTCGCTGCTGTTGAGCGTCGTGCTCCTGGCGGCGATCGGTGGCTGTGCGCTCTTCCAACCAACGGAAGCGGTGATCCTCGTAGACACCACATCGGGGACCGTCCCGCTGACGATCTCGTTCGACGGGACGAACTCGACCGGAGCCGACGGGATCTCGTACTACCACTGGGGTTTCGGCACCGAGGATGAGTCCACCGAGGCGACGGGAACCTACACGTACCAGCAGGCAGGGACGTTTACGCTCAGGCTGATGGTGCGCGGTCAGAACGGGAAGACGGACACCGCTACGCTCACCATCGTTGTCGACCCGGCGATCTGGATCACCGACGAGAACCTCGATCGTGTCTACAAGCTGGACATGGACGGGACCATCATCACGTTTTTCGACCTTCCGGCGAAGGAGCCGCGCGGCGTCACACTTGCGGAGGTCGGCGGAGGAACGAGCCTTGTCGTTGCCTGCGCCAACGAAGGGATCCAGCGGATTCTCTATCTCGATCCGGTCACCGGCGCGCTCGAGCAAGAGCTGGCCGCTCCCGGCCAGTCGCCGCTACAGATCACGTACGGCGCGGTCGGGCAGAAGCAGCTCTGGCACGTGGACGGGGTGTCGCGGAAGATCTCTCGCCTGAACCCGGCAGACGGATACGTCTTCGAGTCATACGGTCAGTCGTACTTCAAGGCGACCTCGCCGGAGGTGAGAGACGTCCCCTTCCTGCGGACGCCGCAGGGCCTTGACTGGACGTCGTCTCCCCCGTCGTTGGGCAGGCTGTGGTACCTCGAGGGCGATACGCATCTCTTCTACGAGATCGAGATGATCGCCGGGTACGACGTCATGTCGAACACGCAGCTTCGGATCGCCGGCGATCCGGTCGAGCTGACCGACGAGATCTTCCCCGTCGTTGCCGTTGACATCTACGATGGATACCTGTGGGCGATCGACATCGACCGGCATCGGATCGTCCAGATCGACCTGGCGACCGGCGCATTGACCGGAACGCAGATCACGGGATTCCCTGGCTCGGCGCCGTCCGGTCTCGAGATCCAACACTAGGCGACGACGCAGAACTTGTGAGGATCCTCGGAGCCTCCGACTGTCGTAGGCCCAGAGGAGGAGCGCCTGCCGCCGTATCCGGCGCGCCGCATCAGTCAGGCTTCGACCACCGCTGGATCTCGATCACGTTTCCTTCCGGATCGACGACGTATTGAAACGCGAGGGTGCCGGCGCTCGGGATCTCGCGGTCGGTGAGGTCTCCGACGGGTGATCCGCCGTGCTCGATGACTCGCTTGGCGGTCGCTTCGACATCCTCGACGGCAAAGGTGAGGTGCGCAGATCCGGCTGCGTTCACGGCCTTCAGCGGACGGTTGCTCTCGTTCGACTTGACGCCTCCGAAGCTGAGGCGTAGGGTGCCTGCGAGGATGGGTGATGGATGAGGAGGACGCGAGGCGGCGATTCGCTGGTCGTCCCGACGTGGCCCGAAGGCGTGCGAAAGGAGTGCCATGATGCGAATGCGAACGGTCGCTGTACTGGTGGCTGTGCTGGTGGGCTGTCTGACGTGTCTTGCACAGAACGGTGAGCCGGTGTCCGATGCGGCCAATCTGTCGGAGGGACGTGAGCTTGGAGTCGGCATCCAGCTCGACTTCCCGTTCGGTGGTTTGATCAGCGCGAGATACTGGTTCGAGACGGAGTTTGGCCTCGAGGGGATTCTCATGCTGTGGGGGTACGACGGCGACATCGAAGGGACCTTCACCGGGCGAACGCTCTACCGAATCGCCGATGCGTCAGTCGTCGACTTCTACGGCGTGGTCGGAGCGACGCTTCCGTTTTCGTCGTACGACTACGGCTTCGGTCCGATCATCGTCTCCGCCGCAGGCGGGATCGAGTTCGGATTCCGCTCCGCGCCGAGCCTCGCATGGAACATCGAATTCGGCGTCTCCATCTCGGGAGATGGGGATCTGCAGATGGTCTTCGGCACGGGGATCCACTTCTACTTCGTCGCACCGGAAGACGGAGACGCCGGCTAGCGGATCTCGCTCGGCATCACGAAGGTGATCGGCTCGTTCTCTCGCCCGGGGAAGGTGACGGTGAGATCGGGAGTGCCCGGCCGCATCGTTGCAGGGAGATCGAACCACGCCCGGACTGTGAGTCCGTCCCGTGTGAATCCGGTGGCTTCGATCGGGCCAATCGCCACGCTCGTGAACTGCACAAACTCCGGAGGTGCCAGCTGCTGGTCGAGAGAGATCGTCACAAGCTGTTCACCCGATCCCACGACCAACGACGTTGGCGAGATGGACGCGATTCCGGCTGGCCCACCAGCACCCGGCTGCTGCGCCAACGCGACGTTCTGAGCTGCTTGCGGCAGCGAAGAACTCGCCCCTATCTCGGCGGCTTCCTCAAGGTTCTGTCCAATGAATGCCGCCGAGTAGGCCTCGGCCCGGAAGACCTCATTGCCCTCTTTGCCATCCGGCGTGGTTGACGTGAACGGATTGACGTACTCCCAGACGATCTCGCCGTCGGGTGTCACTTCGAAGAACCGGCCCTCGACGCCGGAGCAGATGAGCGTGTTGCCGCTGTCGAGTCGCTGGGCGCCGGAGATGTGATCGCTGAAGAAGGCAACACTCGCGTCGCTCGTGTGGCTCGGGTATTGCCAGACGATCTGCGCTGGCAATACCTGGCTGGATCCCGGGGCGCTGTAGTCCGGGAGATCGAGCTCGACGACGCGCGAGTAGGGGCGGCTTCGCGGGTTGCCGTTGTCGAACACCAGGATTCGGATCCCAGATCCGTCCCAAGTTCCGGAGGAACTGCCAGCAACTCCTTGGGAGTTGCCGCCTGCAAGGAGTTCATCATAGATGAATTCCGCATCATGCTGATCGACCAGCACTTGCGAGCCGGAGCCGCCGTAGGCCGCCGGGTTCCCGTATCTGTACAGCAAATCGCCGGCGTCCCCGGCCGCCTCGGCTGACGTCAGAGCGTGGTCAATGATCCAGATCTCTGAGGCTGCTCGGCTGGAGATCACGATC
>JBARQW010000083.1:0-7511 GCA_049643905.1 Bipolaricaulia bacterium | reverse complement strand
GCCGCTTGCCGAAGCCGGCTTGAAGCGGATCAACGTCAGCCTCGACACGTTGAGTGCTGAGAAATTCTCCGAGCACACAAGAGGTGGGAGCCTCGGCGCCGTGCTTCGGGGGTTGGAGGCGGCCGAGCGAGCGGGACTCACGCCGATCAAGCTGAACGTTGTGGCGCTCAGAGGGTTCAACGACGACGAGATCGGCGATTTCGCGCGTAAGACACTGACGGACGGGTGGCACGTGAGATTCATCGAGATCATGCCGTTCGGTCAAGCTTCGCACTGGCACGAGGCCGGCTACCTCCCTGCCGCCGAGATTCGTGAGAAGATCGAGACGCAGTTCGGAGAGCTTCTTCCTCAACGGGTCGTGGGAAGCGGGCCGGCCCGATACTGGCGCCTCGGCGGAGCGGAAGGAACGATCGGCTTCATCTCCCCCATCAGTTCCGGCTACTGCGCATCGTGCAACCGGCTGCGCTTGACTGCCGATGGAAGGCTCATTCCGTGTCTGGCTTCGGAGGATGAGATTGACGTGCGGACCCCGCTTCGTGAAGGGGCGACGGATGATGAGGTTGCCTCGCTCTTCCGAATGGCGATCGAGCGGAAGCCGATTGCGGAGTGTTTCGGCGATCACCACGTTTCGCCATCACGAGAAATGTCGCGAACCGGCGGGTAGGAGGAGGCGGACGATGGAACTGACGCATCTCGACGAACAAGGCAACGCGAAGATGGTCGATGTCACGGGGAAGGAACCGACCCAGCGAAGGGCGCTCGCTGCCGGCGAGGTCATCCTGCGACGCGAGACGTTGGACCTCATCAGGAACGGAAGGCTTCCCAAGGGCGACGTCTTCGCCGTGGCGCGGGTCGCCGGAATCATGGCGGCGAAGAGAACGGCGGAATGGATCCCGCTCTGTCATCCACTTCCTCTCTCCTCGGTGGCGGTGGCATTCGACGTGGATGAGGAGAGAAGCGCAATCCGCATCAAGGTTGAAACCAAGTGTCTCGGTGTGACCGGTGTGGAGATGGAGGCACTGACAGCCGTCTGCGCCGCTGCGCTGACGATCTATGACATGTGCAAGGCCGTCGACCGCTCGGCAAGGATCGACAACGTTCGGCTTCTTCGGAAGAGCGGAGGGAAGAGCGGCGAGATCATACTGGAGGGCGAGGATGTCTGAGGGGAAGGTCGTAGCCATCTGCATCAGCGAGGCGAAGGGGACTCCCAAGAGACCGATCCCGAGCGGGAAGCTCGTCAGAGAGTGGGGGCTCGAAGGGGACGCTCACGCTGGAGACTGGCATCGCCAAGTGAGCCTGCTGGCGATCGAGAGCATTGAGAAGATGCTGGCGCTTGGCGTCGACGTCGAGCCTGGGAGCTTCGCCGAGAACATCACCACCAAGGGAGTTGAACTCGTCTCGCTGCCGATCGGTACTCGGATGCAGATCGGGGGGGCGCTGCTCGAGATCACTCAAATCGGCAAGGTGTGCCATGATCACTGCGCCGTTTTCGAACAGGTTGGCGAGTGCATCATGCCCAAGGAGGGCGTGTTCGCGCGAGTCGTCGAAGAAGCGACCGTCTCGGTCGGCGAGGCGATCCGAGTGGTCGAAGAGGGGAGCGAAGCGTGAGGCATCGCAAGTGGCTGGCTGGTGGCGGGCTCTCGGGAATCTTTGCTGCGCTGCTGCTGGCCTCGGTGGGGCTCGGTGGCGACGTGTTGCGCCTCGGGACGACAACGAGCACCGACAACTCGGGCCTGCTCGAGGCCATCTTGCCCGCCTTCGAAACCTCCTACGGCATCGACGTCGACGTCGTTGCCGTCGGAACCGGCCAGGCCCTGGAGATGGGGCGGCGAGGCGACGTTGACGTGCTCCTCGTCCACGCTCGGACGCTGGAGGACGAGTTCGTCGACCAGGGATACGGTCCCGGCCGCTACGCAGTGATGTTCAACGACTTTGTCCTCGTCGGTCCGAACGACGATCCGGCCGGAATCCGCGGCAGCGAACGCGCTGCGACGGCGCTGGAGACGATTGCCGCAACCGAAGCCCCCTTCGCCTCCCGCGGCGACGACTCAGGGACCCACATCAAGGAGCAGGCGCTCTGGGAGGCGGCCGGTCTCGCGACACCGGCCGGCGAGGACTGGTACAACTCGCTTGGGCAGGGGATGGGGGCGACGTTGATCTTCGCTAACGAGGCCCGCGCCTACACGTTGGCAGATCGTGGGACGTATCTATCGATGCGGGATGGGCTGCCCAACCTGGAGGTCCTGACAGGAGGTTCGTCGATCGCCGACAACCGAGATCCGGCTTTGCGGAATCCGTACAGCGTCATCCCTGTCAGCATCGAGAAGTTCGATTGGATCAACGCGGACGCCGCGGCGGCGTTCGTCGTCTGGCTCACATCAGTTGCGGTACAGGAGGCGATCGGCGCGTTCGGCGTCGAAGCGTACGGTCAGCCCCTCTTCTACCCGGATTCCGAGCCGTACCGGAATCGACGCGAAGGATCTTGAGCAGCTTCGGCTCCGCCCTCAAAGAAGCGCTGAGTCTCCTCGCGCATGGGGATCCGGAGCTTGTGGGGATCATCCTCCGTTCGCTGCGGGTCAGTGGGATCGCCCTCCTTCTCAGTGCTTCCATTGGGATACCGATCGGTGCGTGGATGGGTCTGCATCACTTCCGCGGGCGATGGACGCTGACAGCCATCCTCTACACTGGAATGGGTTTTCCGCCCGTCGTCGTTGGGCTCTTCGTCTACCTGATGCTGTCGCGCAGCGGGCCGCTCGGCGATTTCGGATGGCTGTTCACCACAAGAGCGATGATCGTGGCGCAGACAATCATTGCACTTCCGCTCATCGCCGCTTTCACGATGGCCTCCGTCGGCTCGGTCAACCCACAGCTTCGTTATCAGCTTCTCTCGCTGGGCGCGACGCGACGGCAAGCAACGCTTGCCATCCTGCTGGAGGCGCGGCTTGGCGTGGTAGCCGCGGTTATCGCCGGCTTCGGGGGAATCATCTCGGAAGTGGGCGCGGTAATGCTCGTCGGCGGGAACATCGAGGGGAAGACGCGCGTTCTCACCACCGCGGTCCTGCTGGAGACGCGGAAGGGCAACTACGAGCTCGCGCTAGCTCTCGGATTCGTCCTCATCGCGTTGACGTTCTTCGCCAACCTTCTCCTTCTAAGGCTGCAAGGAGTTCGCCGTGTTCGATAGGCCGGTTCTCCCTCTCTACTCCCTGCGCGGAGTGGTCAAGAGCTACTCGGGCCACGAGATCGTTCACGTCGATCGACTCGACATCGACCGCCACGAGGTCTTCACCGTCCTCGGCCCGAGCGGAGCCGGGAAGAGCACCCTGCTGCGCATGCTCGCGCTGCTCGAGACTCCCAACGACGGAGCTCTCGTCATGGTCGATTCAGCCGGAGAGATCTTGGAGGTCAATCATCGCGACCCACACCACAGCTGGCGCCGCAAGGTCGTGATGGTCTTTCAGCATCCGATCCTTGTCGACCGAACCGTCTATTCGAATGTGGCCTACGGACTGCGACTGCGAGGAGAGAAGGTGGCGCGGGACCGTGTGCGTGAGTTGCTTGGGGAACTCCAGCTGCTCGACTTGGAGCATGCGCGAGCACACACACTCTCCGCCGGAGAGGTGGAGCGTGTGGCCATGGCGCGTGCGCTGCTCGTCGAGCCGGAGGTTCTCCTTCTCGACGAGCCGACGGCCAACCTCGACCCGTACAATGTGGGGCTCGTCGAAGACGCGGTGCGAGCGATTCGGGAGCAGCGGCGGGCGACGGTCGTCCTCGTCACGCACAACGTGTTTCAAGCCAGACGAATCGCGAGCCGGGTTGCGTTGATGCTGCAGGGTCGCATCACGGAAGTCTCGACCGGGGAGGTGTTCTTCGATCACCCTAAGGACGAGCGGACGGCCGCGTTCCTTCGCGGCGAGCTGGTCTACGAACCCAAAAGAACGAGCACAACCGCCGGCCGCGGACGAAGAGTTCAAGAGAGCTGACGTGCCGACTGGGGAAAGCGTCCGAGGGCATCCTCCTCGCTGCTCCAGGTTGAGGAAGTGGAGAGAGCTTGCCGCCCACCATCATGATGCGGTATCTGTGTGGGAAACGCGGCACGAGGAGGTGCTGGAAGTGAGCATTCACATCAGTGCAAGTCAGGGTCAGATCGCCCCAACGATCCTCTTGCCGGGCGATCCATTGCGAGCCAAGTTTATCGCGGAAACCCTGCTGGAGGACGTCTTCTGCTTCAGTGAAGTGCGCGGAATGCTAGGCTTCACGGGGCTGTACGGAGACAAGATCGTCTCGGTGATGGGGACCGGTATGGGTATTCCGTCCCTTTCCATCTACGTCAATGAGTTAGTGAGCGAGTATCACGTGAAGACGCTGATCCGTGTCGGGACGTGCGGCGCGCTTCAACCCGATCTGAAGATCGGCGACATCGTGCTCGCCATGGCCGCCTCGACCGACTCTTACGTCAATAAGCTTCGATTCGACGGGATGGACTACGCGCCAACGGCCAGCTTCTCTCTCCTGCTGAAGGCCTACGAAGCGGCCAAGGAGCGTGGGATGCAGGTGCACGTTGGGGGCATCCTCACTTCTGATACGTTCTACCACGACGATCCCGAATCTTGGAGGAAGTGGGCCGCGTACGGTGCGCTGGTTGTCGAGATGGAGACATCGGGCCTCTACACGCTTGCGGCCAAGTTCCGGGTCGATGCCCTCTCCATTCTGACGGTGAGCGACAGCCTGGTGACGGGCGAAACCGCAACCGCGGAGGAGCGTGAGCAGGGATTCCCGAAGATGGCCGAGATCGCGCTTGAGATCGCACCGTGAGACGAACGCGCTTGGCGGAAACGGAGAGCCGTGGCGAGTGATCACCGGCTGGACGAACTGATCCGGGCGATGAGCCCTCCGAAGGGAACTCGGCTGTGGTTCGGAGGCGCGTCTCCCGGCGGCTGCCTGCGTGGAGTCACCGTCGAAGTGGCCGCGAGGCGCCTCGCTCCCGATCGGCACAGCATCTGGGAGTTCGCGTTGCACATCGCGTACTGGAAGTACGCGGTTCGTCGCGTGATCGAGGATCTTCCGACGGGGAGCTTCCCTCGGTCTCCGTCGAACTGGCCCAAGGCTCCTGAGACAGCGAGCGAGAAGGAATGGAACGAGGATCGCGCCCTCCTCCGATCAGAGCACGAGGCGCTAGTACAGTCTGTCCAGCGCTTCGAACCGCGTAGACTGGACGACCAGGCCCCCGGAAGTGGCGCCTACCGCTACATCGACCTGATGCACGGCGCGATCATGCATGACGCGTACCATGTCGGGCAGATTCAGCTCGTGAAGCGGCTCTTCGCCGAGCGCAGCGTCACGGCGTAGCTCTCGTATCTCGTGCTTCGGATCAACTGCCGTGATCGGCCGAGGTCTCGTCGAGCGATGATGCCCGCTTCCAAAGCCGACCGGCACTTGCTCCGGCTCTCGCACATCGGTACGGTGTAGGTCGGTGGATGGACAGAATCGAGGGGATGGGGCATGCCACACAAGAGATCTGAAGGATCTGGGCCGGCGCCGCAAGTTGCGGAAGCTGTCAACATGGCGCTGTTCTGCGATTTTGAGAACATCGCACTCGGGGTTCGCGAAGCGGAGTTTCCAAAGTTCGACATTGGCAAGGTGCTCGAGCGGCTCTTGCTCAAAGGAAACATCGTCGTCAAGAAGGCGTACTGCGACTGGGCTCGCTACAAGGAGTTCAAGAGTCCGATGCACGAGGCGTCGTTCGAGTTGATCGAGATCCCCCACGTTCGTCAATCGGGAAAGAACTCGGCTGACATCCGAATGGTCGTCGACGCCCTCGATCTCTGCTACACGAAGGAGCACGTGGACACCTTCGTCATCATCAGTGGCGATTCCGACTTCTCCCCGCTCGTCAGCAAGCTTCGCGAGAACAACAAGACCGTGATCGGCGTCGGAGTCAAGAACTCGACGTCGGATCTGCTGATCGCCAATTGCGACGAGTTCCTGTTCTACGACGACTTGGCGCGACGCAAGAGGCCGGAGAAGAAACCGCGCAAGGCACCGGCCAAAAAAGCGCCGGCAAAGCAGGGCAAGAAGGCCGCGTCCCCGCCCCCGCAGATTAACGACAAGAAGCAGGAGGCGTGGGATCTTGTCGTCGAGACCTACGAAGCGCTGGTCGAAGAGCGCGGCGAAGGGGAGAACATCTGGGGATCGATGATCAAGCAGACTCTCAAGCGCCGGAAACCCGGCTTTAGTGAGTCCTTCTACGGATTCCGCTCGTTCGGACAGCTGCTCGAAGAGGCCGGTACAAACGGCATCCTCCAGCTGGAGCGCGACGAGAAGTCAGGCGGCTTCATCATCAAGAGCGCGAAGTCCTGGTAGATTCTTCACGAAGGCGCGGGACAGGCCCATTTGTCGGCCGCGACCTCGGGGAGGTTGTGTCCAGCTTCAACCTCCTCCCAGAGGACGGCGAACGATCTGGGCAACCGCGGCAGCGTCGAGGACGGATTCAGGCGCGTTCCTCGCCCCTATTCCCGCGGACTGGCCGCCCGCGGCTCAAATGCGATTGCGCCGGACGGACACGTGCCTACTCACAGGCCGCAGCCGAAGCACCGATCGCGGACGAAGGCAGCCTTCTCGCCGCCGGTTCGCTGCCTGAACGCTTCAAACGGACATCGATCGGCGCACGTGCCGCATCCGATGCACTTCATCTCGTCGTAGCGCGCGACGTAGGCCGACTCGGTGATGGCGTCGTGGTAGTGGAACCTCTTCAGGCCGTTGAGAGGCCGACAGCAGCACGTACAGCACGAACAGATGAAACCGATGCCACCGCCACCCCGGCGGTACGCGAGGTGAACCAGCCCGAGCCTGTACGTGTCCTCGAGGAGCTCGAGTGCGTCTTCGAGTGAGATCCCGCGTCAATCGCGATCCGCAATCTTCTCCCGCGCCTCGGCGTCGAGTGAAAGGCAAACCTCGAGAGGGTGATCGCAGTTGCCCTCCTCTTGGCGGCATTTGCAGTTGCCGACAGCGATTACCTCAGCCGAAACAAGGAGCTCCCTCATCTCCGGCTGGGCGAGGACCACCTGCGTCGCCTCGATCTCGATGTGGACCGGGATCGTCTTGCCGGTCAGGTTGTGCGTCGCCTTGAGGACATCTTCCCTTGCGTAGCTCACGTCGCCTCCTTGAGTCGTCGTCGTTTCATACGCGCTCCGTGGGTCGATCACAAGTCGAAGGCATGCGGTTCGGACGCGAGGGGGATCTACGCTGGCTCGTCGAACGTCCCCTCCGGCAACGGATGCCGAGCTGCGGGGTTGTGGATCGCCTTCATCTCCCAGATCCCGCGTGAGCTCTTCCACGTCCACGCCGCTACGCTGACTTCGGGGTGCTCGGCAAACAGCGGAGCGCGGAGCGCATCGCCGGGAAGCACCTGCTGGTTGTGCTCAGGCTCGTCCGGCCTCTCGTTCAGTAGCTCGCTGTAGCAGCGACGGCTCAGCCCGACGCGTTCAGGCGCGACCGCCGCGAGGACGTACGGG
>JBARQW010000082.1:0-13125 GCA_049643905.1 Bipolaricaulia bacterium | reverse complement strand
GTCCAACCTTCGAACGGTGTCGTAGAGGACCCCGAAGCCTATCTCGTTTCCGAGGTCTCCGATCCCGACCGTCGGCACTCCGAGCCGATTCATCTCCAAGAAGAGGCCGTCGATCGACCGTGAACCTCCTTCGATCGGCTTTCCGTCGAACGTGTGGAGGATCCCCGCTCTGTTAACCCCCGGCTTCTCGATTGCGATCGCGGCGTCGATCGAGTGGATTCGAGAGTGGATCACCTCCTCGATCTCTCGCACGGCGACCTCCGTTCCGAGCTCTGCCAGGAGCCATCGCGTCGTCTCCAGGATCTCCGGATCGACGTGGATCGTCGGTCGGAATCCGGCGAGCTTGAGGCCGCGGGCGAGGGCGGCGGCACCGAGCGGGCCATCGTTCTCTCCTTTCGGATAGCTGCCAGGCTCGACGAAGCCGGTGAACAGGCCGATTCGGGCGCCAGGCTTCTTGAGCAGCGACGAGGCGATCACTCGGCATAGCGGCCCGAGCGATGCGAGGGCTCTCTGATACTCGCGGGCACGTGCGACGACCGCCGCCGAAGCGTGGCCGACTCCGCAGACGAGTTCGTCGATCCTTGCGAACGTTTCGCTGGGAAGATGGTGTGCTTCGGGCTTCATCGCGGTCTCCCGTCTTCCGCTTCGCACGCAGCCACTCTGCGTGTCCGGCTTCAACGGATGGTAGGGGAAAGGATGCGCAATGCAACGGAGCATCATCTCTTGCCGCGATTGAGGGACACAGGGCGCACGATGCGTGTGGTCCGAAGGGTCGCACCATGATTGGACAGGTGGCCGGTGGACGTCTGTCACTGCCTCGAAAGGGAAGTCCGACGAATGCCGAAGCGAAGGGCCGTTGGGAGAGCGATCCGGTTTCAGAGCAGTTTCCCGCGCGGGCATCGTCGGGCTATGATGAGGCGATCCGGGTGGGGGGCTCCCGAATCCATCGAGGGGGAATCATCCCGTTTCGATTGTCGCGTCTGTGTTGGTGTCGGGCCGTTTCGGGAGGGCCAAGGAACTCCGGTAAGGGGGAGAGTGTGGGGGAGACACGAACCATGATCTTATTCGAGGGGAACATCGCGGCGGGGAAAAGCACCGTGGGAAGGCGACTAGCGGAATCCGGGCTCTTCGGGTTCATCGAGGAACCGGTCGGTTCCTGGCAGCAGGACTTCGAGGAGAACCTGCTCGAGCTCTTCTACAAAGACGCGAACCGCTGGGCGTTCACGTTCCAGCTCGCCGCGTTCACGACTCGGGCGAAGACGTGGACCGAGGTCTTGTCGATGACCGATCACAGGACGGTCGTCCTCGAGCGGTCGATCTACTGCGATCGCTACGTTTTCGCCAAGAACTGCTTCCAGTCGGGGTTGATGTCGAAGACGGAGTGGCAGCTGTACTGCAAGCTGTGGGATTGGCTTCAGCGAAACTGGTGCGCCGAGCCGGACAAGATCATGTACCTGCGAACGCCGGCCGAGGTTTGCTGCGAACGGATCGCGGAGCGGGGGCGGTCCGAGGAGTCGACGATCCCGATCGAGTACTTGCGGGATCTGGAGGTTCTTCACGACGAGTGGCTTCTCGATGACCCGAATACCGTCATCATCGACGGGTGCCGGCAGTGGGAGGCGAAAGAGATCTATGAACTGCTCGCCGAGTCGGGCGTAGCGCTTGCCGGTCGGGAGGAGACGATCGAGACGAAGGTCGGCTAGCAGGAGATACCAGGATGACTCCGGATGATTCGGGCTCGCTCTGCGGGGTGAGCCCGTTTCCTTTTGTGCAGGTGGATGAGCGTGGGGTCGGTGAGGCTTCGCGCGGAATCCCAGTTCGGCTATACTCATCAGGCAATGTCAGTTGTCAATAAGATCGTCAAGATCCGCAAGCGGAGTCACGCCTTGGTCTCCTTCGACCAGGGGCGGATGGTCCGCGCGATCCGGCGGGCTGCCGATGCCGTCGGGGGCTTCGGGCAGGACTACCTTCAAGGCATCAATGACCGCATCTTCACGGCGGGTGGGACGGAAAATGGTATTGCCGAGTTCCTGTCCGATCTGGTCGTTGTCTGTCTGAATTCCGATCCGAAGCACCACGTGTCAAACTTCCCGCCCACGGTAGAGAAGATCCAGGATGTCATGCTGCACGTCTTGACAAGCAACGGGTTCACGACGGTCGCCGACGCCTACACCTGCTTTCGGTGGGGCCATCACTGGGTTCGCCTCGGCGCGATCAGCGAGGACCAGTTTGCCGGGAACGGATACCCGCCGGAGCAGATGGACCCGCTGACGGCATGGAATCACGAGCGCGATTGCGACACGGTTGAGGGACTGAACGGGATCGTGCGAGCAGGCAAGCTGAAGGAGCTGATCGACGATTCGTTGGGTGCCTACGAGAAGACGCTCGACGAAGGCGCGAAAGCAATCCTAGACCGCGCCGAGCGCGACGGCGATCTTCGAATGATCTGGATCAGCGGACCGTCGTCTTCGGGAAAGACGACGACGACGGTCAAGCTGACAGAGCGGCTCGAGAAGGCGGGGCTCCGGTTTCTGATGCTCAACCTCGACGACTACTTCTGGTCGCTGATCGAGCATCCGACCGACTGGATCGATGACCGCAACTACGAGACCCCCGAAGCGCTCGACATCCAGCTGTTGAACGAGCACTTGCGGGCGCTCCTGGATGGCGAGCAAATCGAGAAGCCGATTTACAGCTTCAAGGAAGGGCACCGTTCCGGGAGCAAGCCGGTCCGCCGCGAGAAGGATCAGATCCTGCTTCTGGATTGTCTGCACGGCTTCTATCCGCCGATCACCGAGGGGATCGATCCGGCTGCGAGCTTCAGGGTCTACATCGAAGCGATGAATCCTCTCTACGAACCGAACCCGATGCTCCCGCTCGACGACGCCGATCGATCCGATCGGCGTCTTACACGATTCGAGGACGTGCGACTGCTTCGCCGTTCGTTGCGCGATGCCACGCATCGGAACCATCCTCCGCTTGCGACGCTCCTTCACTGGCACTACGTTCGCGCGGGAGAGCTGTTCTCGATCATTCCTCTCAAGGGCATGGCTGACGTCGTCGTCAATGGCGGGATGCCGTTCGACCTTCCGACGATGAAAGGATTCTTCGTCGGCGAGGGCGGCCTCTGGCCTACGGCGGCGGATCTGTCCAACTACCCGTCGTTCCTCGATGCGCACATTCGTCAGCGGCGTGTGGCGCACCTGCTCGAGTCGATCGAGGGGCTCAGCGTCGACGAGGTGAGCGACTACGGGCTCATTCCTGGCGACGCGGTCGTTCGCGAGTTCATCGGTGGAAGCACGATCAAGATTCCGCACAACGAATAGCTGTGTGTTGAACGAACGCGATCCCGTCACTACCCTTCCTGTTCGGAGGACCAAGAGCTCATGCCGGCAAACCTGACACCCGTATTCAAGAAGGCAAGGGAGCGTTTCCGGGCGGCAAAGTCGCCCGAGGAGAAGCTCGCCGCACTCGAGGAGATGCTCGCAACGATCCCCAAGCACAAGGGGACCGACAAGATGCAGGCGGACATCAAGAAGCGGATCGCCAAGCTTCGGGACTCCGGCGGCGGCGGCAAGAAGGGGCAGCGATCCGGCTACGACCACATCCCCAAGGAGGGGGGCGGCCAGGTCGTCCTGCTTGGAGGGCCGAACTGCGGCAAGTCGTCGCTCCTTGCTGCGCTCACCAACGCGAAACCGGAAGTCGCGGAGTATCCGTTCTCAACGCAGATTCCTGTGCCCGGGATGATGGCGTTCGAGGACGTGTCGATTCAGCTGATCGACCTCCCGCCGCTGACGGCCGAATATACCGAAGGGTGGGTCTACGGTTTGATTCGCTCTGCCGACCTTGCCCTGCTTCTCGTTGAGTCGAGCGAAGTGGAACTGGCGCTCGACCGGGCGGACGAGATTCTTCGTTTGCTCGAAGATCGCCACGTGATGCTCGTTGAAACGGGTGGGACAACGGGAGAAGAGGAAAGGACTCGTCAGATCTCTTGTCGGATGATCCTGACGAAGTCCGACCTCGCGAGCGGCGACGAAGTCTCTCTCGACAAGCTGCCGTTTCGGCCGATCTCCGTTTCGACAGTCACCGGGGAGAATCTCGACCGGCTCCGTCGCGAAGTCTTCGACGCGCTCAAGATCGTTCGGATCTACACGAAGCTTCCTGGGCACAAGCCGGACATGGAGGAACCCTACACGCTCTCGATTGGAAGCACGGTTCTCGACGCGGTTCGATTGGTGCATCGCGACTTCGTCGATCAACTGAAATACGTGCGGATCTGGGGGTCGGGCAGGTTCGACGGTCAGCAGGTTCCGTCCGATCACACGCTCGAAGACGGCGACATCATCGAGATCCACATCGGGTAAGCGCCTGACTCGGAAGGTTCTCTGGCGGGCTCATCTCCGCTAATCCTCGGGATTGAGCGTGAGAAGAGCCCCCCGGACGCACATCTCGATCGAGAGACGGTCTGCGAGAGGGAGCCCTTCGTACTTCGATTCGGAAAGGACCGTGTCCACAACGGCGTCGAAGGACCGGTCCTTCCGGAGCGCCCGGATGCGGTCGAACCAATCGAGGAGCTCTCGCCGATAGCCGTCAATGAGGGTGTCTGCGTTTTCTTCCACCCGCCCGAAGTGGGTGAACGCGAGAGACGCGGGGCGGAGCTTGTGGAGGCGCTTGAGTGTCTCCAGGGCGATATCGAAGTCGAAGCGTGGGGGGACCGTGAGCGGGACGTCGACCGGAATGCCGTTGTTTCCAACGGCGTCGCCCGTGAACAGCGTGCGGCTCTCGTGCTCGAAGAAGCAGGCATGATGGGGAGCGTGCCCCGGCGCGTGAACGGCCTCGATGACGACTCCTCCTCCGAGATCGAAGCGCTCGCCGTCGGACGCTGCGTGAAGCTGACCCACGGGAACCGGCGTCGGCTCTCCGTAGAGCGGAAAGAGGTCGGGACTCGCTTCGCGAACGCCGGCGATCAAGCGGCGCGGATCGGCGAGGTGCTTCACCGCTCGAGGATGTGCAACGACGGTTGCCTGGGGATGCGCAACGGCGAGCGCGCCTGCGGAGCCGGCGTGATCGAGATGAACGTGCGAGACGAAGATGTAGACAAGGTCAAGGCCGCGAACCGCTTCGAGGAGGGCGGGAGCCGCTTGCGGCGTACCGGTTTCCACGAGCGCGACGCGTCTGGATCCGACAGCGTACGAGGCTCCCCGGCGTGGAAGACCGAACTGGCGCGTGTCGATACAGCGGATCGAGGGGAGTGGGCCTGGTCCCATGGTGTCCTTGCTCACCAGAGATCAAGCCACAGAGCTGCTAGCAGCAGGATCGTTGCTGCGCCACAGCTCGCGAGGCCGACCCACGTGCCCGAGCCAAGCCAGCGCCGAAACGTAATGCGCTCGCCGATCGAGTCCGACAGCGATAGGACGAGGACGTTCGCCGCCGACCCGAGGGGCGTGAGATTCGCACCGAACCCGACGCCTAAGGCGAGTGCCCACCAGAGCGGGGCGACCGGGGTTCCGTGGACGGCGAGACCTTTGAGAATCGGCAAGAAGGCGATCGTGAACGGAACGTTGCTGAGGACGCCGGATGCGAGGGCCCCTACCCAGAAAACGACGATGACGGCGAGGTAGATCCCCTGATCCGCGAGAAAGGCGACCCCGTGGCCCATCGAGGCGATGACGCCGCTCGCCTCCAGTCCGCCGACGATCACGAACAACGAGATGAAGAAGAGAAGTACGTCCCAACGGACCTCCTTCAGCACTTGCTCGAAGTTCGGTCGGACCCACAGGAGTCCGATGCAGGCGCCGATGAGGGCGACGAGTCCGGGGGCGAGGCCGATCGTGTCGTGAAGGAAGAAGAGGACGATCGTGACCGCGAGCGCAACAAGCATCCGGCGCGTTGTCGGTCGGTCGACGATCGCACGACGCGCGTCCATCTCAAGGAGGCGCTGGACGTTCTTAGGACGTTCCCTCAGCTGCTTCCGGAAGATCAGAAGGAGGAGGCCCTGTGAAAGAATCCAGACGACGACGACGATGGGGGCGAGGTGGGTGAGGAAATCGAGGAAGCTGAACCCGGCCGCCGAGCCGATGAGGATGTTCGGCGGATCGCCGATCAGTGTCGCGACGCCACCGATGTTGGACAGGAGCACTTCCGCCATGACGAACGGCAGGGCCGGGATCCCGAGAAGGTCTGCGAGGGAGATCGTTACTGGCACGACGATGATGATCGTCGTCACGTTGTCGAGGACCATCGAGAGGACCGATGTGACAAGTCCGAGAGTGACCAGCAGCAGCCACGGCTTTCCGCGAGTGAGCTTCGCGGCACGAATCGCCAAGTACTGGAAAAACCCCGTCTCCTTGAACAGACCGACGACGATCATCATCCCGAACAGAAGCGTGATCGTGTCGAAATCGACCGCCCGCACGGCGTCATGTGCGTTGTAGAACGAGAGCCACGACCCGAGCACGATCATGGCGGCGCCTCCAGCGATCGCGATGATGGCTCGATGAGCCTTCTCAAGGAAGATGCCGAGATACGTGAAGGCGAAAATCAGCAGGGAGACGACAACTGGCCAGACTGAGGCGTTGCTCATTCAGGAATCATCTCGCCGTACGGGATTGTCGATCCTATCGCGCTTGCTCGGCCGGTGCAACGAGAACCCGGATCGGCGAGCTCCATCGTGCTGCTGGCTGCTGGCTGCTGGCTGCAGGATCATCCGTTCCAAATCAGCGTCGGCGCGTTCGCTGGTCTCCGTGTGCGCTTCTCCGAGCGCCATAATGATGACGTGGAGGAGGCCATTGTCTTCGGCACCTGATGGGACGTTCCGCTCACTGCCATCTGCTCGAAGGGGCGCGGTCTCACGGGCAGTACACGGGGCATGCACTGCATCCTGGGAGACATGCAACTACCGTTCCCTTCGGAGCTGTAGTCGCGGAGACCCGTGGCCCGAGGCGGTTGAACCGGACGAACGTATCCGGAGAATGTGAACATGGCCGGCGACGTTCTCGATCTCTTCCATCCTGCGGTCTCCCGATGGTTCCGGGAGAGCTTCGCGCGGCCTACCCCTCCCCAACTGGAAGGATGGCCGCGGATAGCGGCCGGGCAGAACACGCTCATCCTCGCGCCGACCGGCTCTGGGAAGACACTGGCCGCATTTCTGTTCGCGATTCACGAGCTCGTCTCGCGCTCGTCCGATCCGTCGAGTGAAGCTCACGGCGTCCACACGCTCTACGTGTCTCCGATGAAGGCGCTCGCCAACGACATCGAGCGCAACCTGAACGGGCCGCTCACCGGAGTTCGTGTCTCCGCAGAGCAGATGGGGATGAAGCTTCCTGAGATCAGCGTCGGGCTGCGGCCGGGAGATACGCCGTCGTCGGAACGGCAGAAGATGGTTGAAGACCGCCGCATATCCTGATCACGACGCCTGAATCACTTCATCTCCTGCTGATCTCTCCTCGGGCACGCGAGATGCTCAGATCGGTGCAGTATGTCATCGTCGACGAGATCCACGCCCTCGTACCGAGCAAGCGAGGGACGTTTCTCAGTCTCCTGCTGGAGAGGCTCGACGCGCTCGCGCTGACGTCGCCGATTCGGATTGGTCTGTCTGCCACACAGCGCCCGCTGGAGCTAGTCGCTGGCTTCCTCGCCGGCTTGAATGTGGACGGAGTCCCTCGCCCGATCAGCATCGTCGATGCGGGGATGAGGAAGAACCTCGATCTCGCCGTCATCTCGCCGGTTGACGACATGAAGAAGCTCCCGCGATTGGACGGAGCCGGCCCGACGATCTGGCCTTCGATTCACGTGCGGCTTCTCGATCTGGTTGCGGAGCATACGTCGACGCTGGTCTTCGCCAACAATCGGCGCTTGGTGGAGCGGATCGCCGCGGACATGAACCGGCTCGCCGGCCACGACCTCGTCCGCGCGCACCACGGAAGCGTCTCCAAGGAGCACCGACACGAGATCGAACGCGAGCTGAAAGGGGGGAGGCTCCCGGCCCTCGTCGCAACGAGTTCTCTCGAGCTCGGGATCGATGTCGGGGCGATCGACCTCGTCTGCCAGGTGGAGACGCCCGTCTCGGTGGCGAGCGCGCTTCAGCGGGTCGGGCGCGCGGGACACCTCTACCGCCGGACGAGCAAGGGGAGACTCCTCCCGAAGACTCGGGACGATCTCCTCCGGATGGCGGCCGTCGCTCGTGCCATGCTCCGAGGCGAAATCTCGGCCGTCCGTGCTCCGGAAAACGCGCTCGACGTCCTTGCCCAGCAGATCGTCGCCATGGTCGCGCTCGATCCCTGGACGGTAGACGACCTCTATGCGAGGATCCGGCAGGCATACCCCTACAGGAATCTGCCGCGCGAGGCGTTCACGTCCGTTCTCGAACTCCTCTCCGGTCGGTATCGCTCGCCCGTGCTCTCCGCGTTGAGCCCTCGCGTTGCATGGGATCGAGCCCGCGACGTGCTCGAGTCGCTTCCCGGAAGCCGGCACGCGGCAATCTTGAACGGCGGAACGATTCCGGAGACGGGTCAGTTCCCGATGGTCCTTGGAGATGGAAAGACCAAGCTGGGAGAGCTGGACGAGGAGTTCGTCTTCGAACGTCGGCTGGGGCAGACGATCCTCCTCGGAACGAGCCGGTGGAGGATCCTGGAGATCGGCGCGGATCGCGTGATCGTCGCTCCGTCGGAGGAGTCGGAGGCCGTGCTGCCGTTCTGGAAAGGGGACGGCCTGGGACATGACGCCGAGTTCGGCAGGAGCCTGGGGCGATTCGTCAGGGAGTGTCAAGAACGGATTTCGTCACCCGACATCGAGGCGTGGCTGTCCGACGAGTGCGCTCTGGACGGATCGGCGGCGGCGAACCTGGCGACGTACGTGCGAGATCAGTTGGCGCGTGGAGGCGCTCTCCCAAACGATCGGACGATCCTCCTCGACGCCTTTCGGAACGAAGCCGACGATCCGAGGGTAGCGGTTCTCACGCCGTTCGGGCGGGCCTTTCACTTGGCATTCCTACTCGCTGTGCAGGGAACGTTGCGAGAAGAAGGACAAGAGCCTCCGCAGGCCGTCTTCTCCAACGTCGTCATTCTCTTCCGGCCAGGGCGGATCCCTGTCGATACGCTCATCTCGGCGATGCGATCTCTCCGGCCGGACGAGGTCGAGGAGCGGATCATGCATGAACTCGAGCAGACGCCGTTCTTCGCGCTCCGCTTCCGGCGGAATGCGGCCCGCGCGCTTCTTCTTCCTCGGGTGCGGCCGGGCCAGCGCACGCCTCTGTGGCTTCAGAGGCTTCGAGCCCGTGACTTGCTGGAGTACGCGCGTGCCCACCGCGCATTCCCGATCATCGCCGAGACGTATCGTGAGATCCTCGAGGACCTCCTGCCGCTCAACGAGCTGGGCAGATTCCTCGAGGAGGTCGCTCAAGGAGAGGCCCGTTTCGCCGTGCGTCGAGACCTGCACCCCTCGCCGTTCTCCTCGTCGCTGCTGCTCGAGTTCACGGCCGAGTACCTGTACGGGAAGGACGAGCTGGCGCCTGCCAGGCGCGAGGCGCGATTCGATCGCGCCGAGATGGTCGCCCTGCTTCGCGCGAAGGGCGGGGAGCTTCCCCTCGATCCTGACGCGCTGGCGACGCTCGATGAACGACTGCAGGGGGTCTCCGCGTTCGACCGGGCTCGCGACGGCGTCGAGCTCGTCGATCTCCTCAGACGGATCGGAGATCTGACGGAGGATGAGGTCAGTGCCCGATCTGAGCCGGCGGCGCTCGACGCACTTCCGAAGCTGATCGGCGATGGCCGGATTGTGCGCGTGGCGGTTCCGGGCGCGGCGCGGCCGGATCGGCTGGTGTCGGCAGAGGACGCCGCGCGCTACGAGCGATGGGGCGATGCCGACGTGAAGGATGTCGTCAAGCGATTCGTGTCGACCCACTCGTCGGTCTCCAGGGCGGAGATCCTGGCTCGGTATCCGGAGGCCGAGTCGCAGATTGAGGATCTTGTTACCGCCGACGAGATCGCGGAGATCGTCCTGCCGAATGGGGAGAGTAGTCTTGCGGAGCCTGCGGTGATCGCCGGAGCCCGACGCTTGACGCTCGCCAGGCGGCGAAGGCGGTTTCGCACCGTCCCGGCTGCGGCTCTTGCGCGGTCAATCCTCCGCCGTCAGCACGTCCTGAGTCTTCTCTCGGGAGACGAGGGGCTCCGGGAAGTCGTTGCACAGCTGGTCGGGTGCTTCCTCCCGATCGATGTGTGGAGCGATGTCCTGATGGCCCGTGTCGACGGGTTCCATCAGAATGGGCTTGATCGACTCGTTCGCGAGGGCGCGGTCACCTGGTGCGGGCGGGCGGCGACACGCGGAGGTCGTTCGATCGCGTTTGCACCACCGGACGAAACGTGGATGCTCGGGGCACCCCAGACCGAGCTCGCAGAGAAAGGAGAAGCGCGACGAGTCCTCGACTACCTCGAGGTGCACGGAGCGTCGTTCCTTCATCAGATGGCCGGCGATCTCAACGAAGCTCCATCCCACCTGGCGGAGACCTTGTGGAGTTTGATCTGGGCGGGCTGGGCGAGCAACGATTCACTTGCGCCCGCTTGGGGCGGCAAGCCGGATCCTTCGCGTTGGGGCGGCAGGAGGCAGATTCCGTGGGGAGGCGGACGATGGTCCATGCGTTGCGTGAGTGGGTCGGAGCGTACGGAAGACGAGGATCAGGCTGCGCTGCGCATTATGCTCGATCGGTACGGGCTCTTGTCCCGGGAACTCGTCGAGCGGGAGTCGCTGGGGCTTCGCTGGCGGGGCGCGTACCCGATGCTCTCGCGGATGGAGTGGGGCGGAGACCTCGATCGGGGACTGTTCGTCGATGACCTCTCCGGTCTTCAGTTCGCGGCAACCGGTGCCGCTGCGGCCATGTCGGACGAGGAGGTCGACGACGAGATGATTCTTGTTCATGCGAGCGATCCCGCGAACGTGTGGGGGGACGTCTTCCCAATCCTTCGCCCCGACGGGGAGCGATACGCACTTCGTCATCATCTTGGCAACTACCTCGTCCTGCAGGGAGGGCGACGGTTCTCGGAATCGAGAATCGGGGCGAGCGCCTGGTCTCATTGGCCGATCTCGGGCCGAGTTGCCGGCGAGATGCGCTCGGGCTTCTCGCGAAGCTCGTTCAAGGGCCCATGAAGCGTCCGTCTGTGCGCGTTCGAACATGGGACGGAACCCCAGTGACCGCAACCCCGGCGGCGGCTGAACTCGAAGGCCTCGGCTTCATGCGTGAAGATCGGGTTATGATTCTGTATCGAAGATTCGGTGAGGAAGGATGAGTCGAGAAGATCGAGCGGGAGGCGTCATGCTCGACGCGGTGCGCGGGATTGTCAGGGCCGGGTCGATCTGTCCCGAGTGCCTCGGGCGCGCCTTCGGACGATGCGGCCGCGGGCTCTCGAATCCCGAACGAGGGCGAGCCCTGCGATTGATCAGTTCGATGCTCGGCGAACCTGAGAAGGACGGGGAGTGCTGGGTCTGCGGCGATCTGTTCGCGGGCGTCGATTCGTGGGCGCAGCGCGCGGCAGAGGTGGTGACGGAGCGGGAATTCGAGACGTATCTGTTTGGCGTTCGACTCTCGCCGCGCCTCGTGGAGATGGAGGCGCATTTCGGAGAGCGATTCGCGACAGGTGAGGCCGAGCCGCTCAAGCATGCTTTCAACCGCGAGGTCGGGAAGTGCTTCGAGAGACGGTTCCCCGGGACGACCGTCAGCTTCGATGATCCGCACGCGTCGTTTCTCATCGATCTCGCGAGAGATAAGGTCACAGCACATATCGCATCGGTCTTCGTCTATGGGCGCTATCGGAAGCTTGTCCGCGGCATCCCGCAGACGCGTTGGCCTTGCCGACGCTGCCGGGGACGCGGATGCGAGGCCTGCGGAAACACCGGGAAGCAGTACTCGGAGTCGGTCGAGGAACTGATTGCTCCACCCTTCGTTGAAGCTGCAATGGCGGAGGGGGAGCGGTTCCACGGAGCCGGGCGAGAGGACATCGACGCCCGGATGCTCGGTCGTGGGAGGCCGTTCGTTCTCGAACTTCTCTCACCCAGGCGGCGCCAACTTGACCTCGATGAACTCGGAGCTTCAGTGAACGGCGCCCCGGAGGGAAAAGTTGAAGTCTCAGGCCTTACGCTCGTCCGACGCTCCACGGTGGAGCTGGTGAAGGAGACGAAGGCCCGGAAGCGATATCGCGCGCTGGTTCAGTTTGAGGGGGCGGTCGACTCGGAGGCCTTCACTCCTGCCCTCGAATCCCTCGTGGGCGAGATCGAGCAACAGACGCCTCGACGCGTGCTGCATCGTCGGTCCGATCTGCTCCGAAAGCGAAAGGTCTTCGACGCAACAGGGAAGCTCCTGGGTCCGACACAGGCCGAGATCGAGCTCGCGACCGAGGGAGGTTTGTATGTCAAGGAGCTCGTCTCAGGGGACGGCGGACGTACTGCGCCCAACCTGGCGGAGCGGGTCGGAGTTGCGGCCTCTGTGAGCGAGCTTGACGTGATCGAGGTGGTATCGTTGGCCTTTCCCGACGCGTCCCCCGAAGCCTTGGACATCGCTGATGAGCTCCCGTAAAGTAGCGCCGAGGGGACCATGACGATCGATCGAAGCGTGAACCGGGAGACGAAAGAGGCAACATCGAAGTCCCCTTCCATTCTAGACGTCTACTTCCGGGAGATCTCCAGATTTCCGTTGCTGTCCGCAGTCGAGGAGCGGGATTTGGCTCGTGAGATGGCCGGTGGCGCATCGGGAGCTCGCGAGCGGCTCATCGTCTCCAATCTTCGGCTGGTCGCCAAGATCGCACAGGAGTACACAGACGTCGGCCTGCCTTTGATCGATCTGATCCAGGAGGGGAACATCGGCCTGATCGAGGCGGTCGAGCGCTTCGATCCCGAACGCGGGTACCGACTGAGCACGTACGCCGTGTGGTGGATCCGGCGTGCGATGATGACGGCGATCACCAGCTACTCCCGCATGATCCGGATCCCCGACTACCTCTTCCGCGCGGTTCGCAGTGTCGCCCAGATGCGGTCTTTGGCCGAGGAGGGCCTCGTCGACGAGGCGGAGATCACGGAGGCGGTCGGCCTTTCGAGTGATCGTCTGCGACAGATCGAGATGCAGGTGAACGAGATCTTGTC
>JBARQW010000081.1:0-14304 GCA_049643905.1 Bipolaricaulia bacterium | reverse complement strand
TACCTCACGCCCGTTCCCTACCGCGGCCGCAGGAACGAACCTGCCTACGTCAGATTCGTGGCCGAGGCCGTCGCCGAGATCAAGGGTCTGCCGATCGAGGACGTGTCGCGCCAGACGACCGGCAATGCCGATCGGGCGCTCAACCTCTCAGACTAGGCGACAGCCTCTCTCCGCGTCAAATCCGGGTCAAACCATCTGGCAGGCGTTGCACTGAATCGGATAACGAGTCAGCATGATGGCGATGTCAAGCTCATTCTTTCTCAGACGAAAGATGAAGAGATGTGCATTCGCGACCGCAATCCTGCTGGTGGCCGCGTGCTCGATCGCGGGGGGATTCCACATCGCGGATCTTCGAGTGGACGTTGGGTCGGCGCTGTTGGAACGGAGTGCGTCTCTGACGCGGTCCTTCGCAGCGGCAGCGGGCACGTGGCTCGCGCTCGATCATCGAGCGTCCCTCGACGTTGCGTCCCATCTCCTGCTACAGACCGGAGCGACCGGGTTGCAGATCCTGGCCGCATCGGGATCGGTCTACGAGCGAGGCGCGACGGGTGGCTGGGAGCCGCTGAATGTCACGGAGTGGATCGAGTCGGCGCAATTGCGCGGCGGATTCCTGCTCGCTGCCTCTTCGATCGAAGTCACAGTACCGCTCTCGATCTCTTCGGATGACCCGCCGTACGGCTGCGTACGGATCTCCTACTCTGCAGACAGGCTGAACGAGGCGATCTTCTCTCGGCTTGCCATCGTCACTGCCGCCTGCGTGGCGCTCGTCGGAGGCCTTGCTGCGGGCCTGCAACTCGTGAAGCGTCGGCTCCTCGTCGGGGCGTGTGACGAGAGCGCCGGAGGCCCGTTGACGATTGACGCGGCCTCCAAGCGGGTGACGGTGTTGGACGAAGCGATCTCGCTTTCTCCGAAGCTGTTCGCTCTCCTTTCCTGTCTGGCTCAGGTTCCGGGGCGCGTCTATTCGGATGCGGAGATCCTCGATGCGGTCTGGCCCGAGTCGGAGTACGCCGACGCCAAGGACGTCAAGCAGTGCGTCTACATGCTCAGACGTCGCCTCCGTTCCGTGCTCGACGACCCGGAGCGTGTGATCGTGAACGTGAAAGGGTACGGCTACCGGCTGGACCTGTTCCGGGTTTGATGTCGGGTTGATTCGGGATTGGTTGTGCCTTGGCGCGACAACGAGGTACGAGTATGGCAAGGAGGTTCGCATCATGAAGACGCTGCTCCTGGTTCTGATTGCCGGGCTTCTCCTTTCGGTGGCTGTGTTCGCCTCCGAAACGGAGGAGAACTACTACTACGATGAGTCCTGTGAAATCTGTCCGGCGCTTGCAGAGGCCCACAAGAGCTTCGCTCTGCATCGGAACCGCCAGCCCTTCTCGTTCGATCTCTCGATGGTTCTTGCGCTGATGGAGGAGAAGCTCAATCTGGCCGTTCACTTGGCGTCGGTGGCCGCTCACCCTCTGTGGCCGCATGAGGAGGAGCTTGCGTTGTATGTCGATCAGCTCCTTGACCTGGTCATCTACCGAGAAGATGCGGTTTCCCCTCGCAAGGTGGACACGGTTTCGTTCCTTCACCAGTCCGCAAACGCCATGAACCCCTATGTCGAGTATGCCGTTCCGCTGGAGGGATCGGCTGACTACGTTGACGCGTACCGAAACGTCGAGACATACCTGCTTCAGGCGTACGGGTCTCTTGATGCCTGCCGAGAGGCTCTCGCGCTCGGAGATCTCGACATGGCGGTCGAGTCGATGCAGCGCGCCTACGCCGCGCTCCTGGCGATGCAGGGGCACGCGGATCGTGGCCTCGCCTCGGGTCTTCGAACAATGATCGCGGTGGTTGAGACACGCCGGGTTACGGTCCGCGTCGGAGAGTCGATTCAGGAAGCGATCGACCGGCTTGAGCCGGGCGGGACCATCCTGCTTGAGCCGGGCATCTATCACGAGTCGCTCGTGATCAACAAGAGCCTCGCCCTTGTCGGTGCCTCGATCGGCATTGGCGGTGCCGGCGCTGGACCGATCACGGTGATCGACGGGAGCCCGACACGCGTTCTGATCCAGGTTGGTGGCGCAGCCGTCCCCGATGCTCCAGCTGAACATCTCGACGTCACGATCGAAGGTGTCGAGCTTCGAGGAGGCTTGCGTGCGGTGGACGTCGGAGCCGATGTCTCGGCCACGCTGGCCGACGTCGAGATTGACGGAGCGGTGGAGGGCCTCGTTGCGCTCAGCGACTGCAATGTCGAGGCAAAGGCGGTGCGGATTCATCGGACCGGGACGGCCGTTCTCCTCGGTGATGACGTCATCTGCGATCTGACCGGATGTAGGATCGAGGATAACCTTGGCATGAACACGTTCAGTGCAGCCGTATTCGCGCCGGGAAGGGCACACCTTGTGATCGATGACTGCGACATCTCGTGGAACGATGGCAATGCCCTCTTCCTGATGGGCAGGGTCACCGCAGAGATCTCCGACTCTCGATTGGAGGGCAACGTTGGGGGCCTTGTTGTGATGCACATGGGGTGGGGGGACCTGGTTGAGGCCGACCGGGACGTGTTCCCGGTGAACGTGACAGGATGCGGAAACGTGATTCCGGGCCCGGAAGCCCCAAACGGGAACCTCGAGGCAGCGATCTACCCTAAATACTACGACTACTTGCTCAACCCGTGTTCTCCATCATCTGGGGACGACTGAGTCTTGCCCGATGCCTTGGTGAGTGTCGCATCATGGATCGCGGTTGGCTATCATCCGGCAACCGCGGTCGGGCCTCGTGCTCGGTCGCTCAATCGGTGAGGTGACATGGACTTCGATCGGAGTCTTGAACGGCTTCTGGGACGGCAAGATGTCCTGCGGAACCCGCAGCGCGAGGAGCTGATTCGCGCTGCGGTCTTTCATCGAGAGGCGGTCGTGAGCGCCAGCGGGGCGCTGGCTATGTGGACGTCTCCCGAGTCAACCGGGCGCAGTCCGGCGGACACGGTGATCGTTCGACGTGTTCAGAGCGAAGCGACGATCGATTGGGACTCACCGAATAATCTTCCGATTGACGAGGCGACGTTCGACGACGTCCTCGATGACGCGTTTCGAGTCCTCGGCGCCAAGGATCGCGTCTACGAGATCGACCGGGTCGTCGGTGCTGACGTGGCCTACGCTCTCCCGGTGAAACTCGTCACCGATCGGGCGCTGACCTCGCTCTTCGCGGACAACATGTTCCGCCCTGTGCCCGACGCGATCGACGAGAGCGTCTTCGCGGAGCGACCGTTCCGGCTGCTGGTTCTCCCGCACGACAAGCTCGACCCTGCCCGCTACGAGGATCGGCTCAGGATCGATCCTCGCCTCGGCGGTACGACGACGATGCTGATCGGGATGGACCTCGATCGCAGGATAGGAGTCGTCTACGGCTCGGCCTATTGCGGCTCGGTGAAGAAGCTCATCTTCACGGTGATGAACTACCTGCTACCGGACGAGGGGATCTTGCCGTTGCACTGCTCGGCGAACGAGGGGCCGGATGGAGACATCGCGCTGCTGTTGGGGCTTTCGGGGACTGGAAAAACAACCCTCTCCGCCGATCCGCGGCGTGCTCTGCTGGGGGACGACGAGCACGGTTGGAGCGATCGTGGAGTCGCCAACTTCGAGAACGGATGCTACGCCAAGCTGATCGATCTCGATCCGGCGAAGGAACCTGAGATCCACAACGCGGTGATGCACGAGGACGATCCCGAACGACACGGCGCGATCGTCGAGAACGCGATGGTCTTCCCCGACGGGACCTTCGATCTGTCGGATGACCGATTTACGCCGAACTCGCGCGGTTCGTACCCACTTGTGTACTTGTCGAACATCAAGGTCTCGTCGATGGGCGACCATCCGAAGACAATCCTCTTCCTGGCGGCTGACGCCAACGGCGTGCTCCCACCGGTGGCGCGGTTGTCGGCCGAGCGGGCGATGCTCTGGTTTCTGATGGGGTACACGAGCAAGCTCGCTGGGACCGAGACCGGGATCGTCGAGCCGAAGACGACGTTTTCGCGTTTCTTCGGAGAACCCTTCATGCCACGCAACCCGGATGTGTACGCACGGATGCTCGGTGAGCGACTTGAGCGACACGGAACCAATGTCTACCTCGTCAACACCGGCTGGAGCGGCGGACCGTTCGGAGAGGGAGAGCGGATCGACATCGACGTGACGAGGGCGATCGTTCACGCGGCGGTCTCGGGTTCGCTGAAGGATGTCGAATACGACGAGGACTCCACATTCCACCTCCTCGTTCCGCTCTCCTGTCCGGGCGTTCCGGCGGAGATCCTCGATCCGCGGAACACGTGGACCGACAAGGGCGCGTACGATGCTCGGGCGAAGAGCCTAGCGAGCGAGTTTGCCGTGCACTTCGAGAAGGCCTACGGGGACAAGGGAATTGCCCCAGCCGTTGCCGCGCAGTGCCCGGGCCGCTGAGTCCGGAGGACTTCAGCGGCCACAAGAGAACGTCGCGACGATGGCGTTTTCTTGGTGGACGAGGGTCTCGACTTGATCCTCAGGCGGGGCATCCTGGTCGCTTGCCCAGCGCCACGTTCGCGGCACTGGCGTGTCAGGCCTTGACAAGTGGAACAGTGTGCTGTTATGCTGCTCTGTCGTGTGGCCGTCTCCTTCACACACCCGGCCGCAGACGTGACGGACCTCACACGGGAATCCAGGCCGCAGGAGGCAAACATGGACGACGACAAACTGATCTCGAAGAAAGAAGTCCTCGAGCAAATGCGGATCTCGTACGGCCAGCTGTACCGTTGGAAGCGCAAGGGGCTCATTCCCGAGACCTGGTTCACCCGTCGCTCGACATTCACGGGCCAGGAGACGTTCTTTCCCCGGGACAAGATCCTCGAGCGGATCGAGCAGATCAAGGAGATGAAAGGCGATCATCCCCTCGACGATCTCGCCGACGTGATCACACAGCACGTCAACTCCAAGTTGCAGGTGGCGTTCGACCAGCTTCGGAGCCTGAAGTGGTTCGACGATTCGATCCTCGAAACGTGCAAGATCGACCGCGGGAGAGCGCATCCGCTGACGATTCAGGAGACGCTGTGCGTTGCGGCCTTGAGCCGGTTGCGTCAGGTGGCGCGCTCCGAGGAACTCGATCTCGTGCACCGCACGCTGAGTAAGCACCTTGACGAGCTCTTTCTCGATCGGATCAGCGAGGAACGACTACGGCTCTATCTCCTCCGCAAGCGGCTCTCCGGAGGAGGGATCTCGGCCGAAATCAGTACGGTGATCATCGGTCCCGACAAGGTAGTATTCGATCCGGACATCGAAGCGGTCGAGACGATCGATCTGGGACACGTGCTCGAAAGGATCAAACTGGATTTGGCGAAGGAAGTGGAGGCTGGGTCCCCCGACGGCAAGACCGACCAGGACACGGAGGAAGTGCAATGAACGACGAGAAAAGATCGGCGAGTCTGTCGGGCGCCGGGAAGCTGAGCGGCGGAGACTACACCAGGGTATCGATCTCCGGAGCCGGCAAGATCAGCGGTGATCTCAAGGCTGAGGCGTTGCGGATCTCGGGAGCCGGCAAGGTCGAGGGACGTACCGACGCCGTGCAGATCGCGGTATCCGGGAGTGGCGCCTTCGGCGGCGACGTCGTCGCCGAGGAGATGCGCATCAGCGGGGCCGCAAGGATCGACGGCGCAGCCCGTGTGAAGGAATTGAAATGCTCCGGATCCTACCGCGTGAAGGAGTCGATCACGGCCGAGTACGTGAAGATCAGCGGCGTCCTCCGCGTCGGTGGAGACGTGGAGGCCGACCTGTTCAAGACGAGTGGCGGTTTCGAGATCGAGGGGCTTCTCTCGGCGGACAAGATCGAGATCCGGCCCGGCGGACGCTGTTACGCGCGCGAGATCGGTGGCGCGCGGATTGACGTTCGGCGCGGCGGGCATCGAGAACGAGGGATCCTTCTGGACGGCCTCGTTCGGATGTTCAGCGGACGCGGAACGGCCGAGCTTCGTGCCGCGGTGATCGAGGGAGACGAGATTCACCTCGAAGACACCGTGGCAGACGTCGTTCGCGGCACGCTGGTCGAGATCGGCCCCGGCTGCCAGATTGGGACGGTCGAGTACTCCGAGCGACTCGAGGTTCATCCGGACGCGGAAGTGAAGAACCAAAAGAAGGTCTAGGGCCTGAAGCACCACCGCACTATCTTGGGCCGGCTCGAGCCTGTACACGCCGCTCTCAGGCCGGCCCCGCTCTCGGCTATCGATTGATCGTGTGAATCGCGCGGCCGAGGGCACTCTCGGCCGCTTCTTTGAATCCCTCGGGGAGCGTCGGATGCGGGTGCACGGTCTCGGATACCGCTTCCAGCGTGAGACCGTTGCGAATCACGACCGCCGCCTCGGAGATCAGGTCTGAGGCCCCCGCGCCGACGATCTGAACGCCCAGGATTCGGTGATCCTCCTGCCCTGCCACGATCTGGAAGAACCCTTCGCTCTCGCGCATCCCGAGCGCCTTTCCCAGGGCCGCATAGGGGAAGCGGCCGACCAGGATGGTCCGTCCGACCTCCTTGGCGCGTGCTTCGGACAGTCCGACCGACGCGATCTCAGGGTCGGTGTAGATCGCCTGCGGGATCAGGTCGTAGTCGAGGTCGATCGCCGAGCCTCCGAACGATTCTGCCAACGCGACGCCTTCGGCCGACGCCTTATGCGCGAGCATCGGGCCGGCCACGAGATCGCCGATCGCGAAGACGCCCTCCGCCGACGTCTCGAGGCGCTCATCGACCGTGACGAATCCCCCGCCATCCGTCTCCACGTCCGCCTCAGCGAGGCCGAGGTCGGACGAGCTCGGCCGCCGCCCGACGGCGAGAAGAATCCTGTCTGCCTCGATCGCGTCTCCGCCGGCGAGCCGAACGGCGACGCCCTCGACGCCCTGGTCGTAGCCTTCGGCCGCCGTCTTCGTCCGAACGTCGATCCCCTGCGCCTGCAGCGAGCGCTTCAGCGTGCTGATGGCCCGTCGATCGAGATCGAGAGTAGCCAGGAGTTCGGGAAGAAGCTCGATGATGGAGACCGCGCTTCCGAGACGTCGGTAGACCGTGGACAACTCGAGGCCGATCACCCCGCCACCGATGACGACGAGCCGTTCTGGAACTTCCTGGAGTGCGAGGGCGTCGTCCGACGACCAGATGGCCTCATCGTCGAACGGGAATCCCGGAATCTCGACCGGCGCGGAGCCGGTGGCAAGGACGATCCGTGCAGCCGATAGCGCCTCGCCTGACGAGAGCCGCACTCGGCCTCCCTCTTCGAGACGACCGCGCGCTCGAACGACTTCGACGCCGTTCTTCTCGAGTAGCGCTGCGACGCCGCTTGTGAGTGTTGACACCACGCTCGCCTTCCACGCGGCGAGCCTCGCGATGTCGATTTCCGGCGGCGCGAACGAGATCCCCATCTCGTCTGCCGTCGCTGTCTGATGGACGAGCTTCGTCGCCGCGTACAAGGACTTGGTCGGAATGCATCCCCGGTTGAGGCAGACGCCTCCGAGCTCTGCTTCTTCGACGAGAACGGTGTCGAAGCCCAGCTGCGCGCAGCGGATGGCACAAACGTACCCGCCCGGTCCGCCTCCGATGATGACGACGTCGTGGCTCATGAGGGATCCCTCCGCGCGATACGGTAGCGGTCGACCGACCATCGATCAACCGGTGCCGATTGCCGACCTCAACGTAAGGTTCGATAATCGAGCCATGTCCGGCACCCGTGTGGAACGTCTTCCCCTCCTCGGTTGTCATCTGTCCATCGCCAAGGGCTTTGTCGCAGCGATCGACGAGGCGGAGGCGCTCGGGAACAACGCGCTTCAGATCTTCACGCACAACGCATCGGCGTGGCGGATGAAGTCGATCACGGCAGACCGGGCCGCCGAGTTCGTCGAACGTCGTGCGTCCTCATCGATCGAGTTCATCGTCGCCCACACGATGTACTTGCTGAACCTGGCAAGCCCCGACGACCACCTCTTCGAACGCTCGGTTGACGCGCTCATCGAGGAGGTCCGCCGGGCGGGGCTTCTGGGGCTCGACGCGGTGGTCACTCATCTGGGTGCCCACGTCGGGTCGGGACTCGACCGGGCGATGGACCGGATCGTTCGGGCTCTCGATCGAGTCTCCGCGTCGGACGCCTTCGTCGACGCGTCTGGTGTTCGCTTGTTGCTTGAGAACACCGCGGGGAGCGGGACGACGATCGGCAGTACGTTCGAGGAACTCGCCGAAATCCTCTCGCGCGTCGATGATGCGAAGCGGCTCGGGATCTGCCTCGACACGGCACACGCGTTTGCCGCCGGGTATGACCTGCAGACGGAGTGCGCTGTCGAAGAATCTCTCGCTGCGTTCGATGCGACGATCGGGATCGACCGGCTCGGGTTGATCCATCTGAATGACTCCAAGTACGCTTGTGGTTCCCGACGCGACCGCCACGAGCACATCGGATGGGGCGAGATTGGGCGAGAGGGCTTGGGCGCCTTCGTGCGCCAGACGCATGCACGGTCCCTTCCGTTGATCCTCGAGACGCCGAAGAAAGCGGACGGCCGCGGGGACGCGGACCGAATGAACCTCGCGGCGGCCCGAATGCTGCTGGAGGGTCCTACGAACGAACAGGAGGGATCATGAAGCTGTTCATCGACACGGCGAACGTTTCCGAGATCCGGGAGATGTCCTGGCTGCTTGACGGCGTGACCACGAATCCCAGTCTGGTCGCCAAGGAGAACCGCCCGTTCGAGGAGATCATCGCCGAGATCTGCGGCATCGTCGACGGCCCGGTGAGCGCAGAAGCGACCGCGCTTGACGTCGAAGGGATGGTGAGCCAGGGAAGGGCACTGGCGGGGCTTCACGAGAACGTTGTGGTCAAGATCCCGATGACCGAGGCCGGCATGCAGGCCGTTCGGATTCTCGCAGGCGAGGGGATTCGCACGAACGTGACGCTCGTCTTCTCGGCAAATCAGGCCCTCCTTGCAGCGAAGTGCGGTGCGGCGTTCGTCTCTCCGTTTGTCGGTCGAATCGACGACGTCGGCGGGGATGGGATGGGCCTGATCTCGGAGATCGTCGATGTCTTTGGGAATTACGCCTTCGCCACGGAGCTCCTCGCGGCCAGCATCCGCCATCCGAGACACGTTCTCGATGCGGCCCTCCTCGGCGCGGACGTCGTGACGCTTCCGTATTCGGTCTTGAAGAAGCTGTTCGATCACCCGTTGACCGATCTGGGAATCGATCGATTCCTCAAGGACTGGGAGAGTGTTCCGAAGTGACCTCGTTGGGCCAGGGCCGGACGCAGGGAACGCCCTCGCGTTCGCGGTGACTCCGATCGGACTCGAACACGCCCTGTTCGCACCGCCGGAACCGTCCTTCTGCGCTTGTTGATCCGCTGCGCTTCGCGGCTGGCTGAAGGGCTTTGCCTATCCGAACGGCTGCTCAAGAAGCGAGGAGAGCGTCCGTCACCTCGGAGACCAGGCTGTCTCGGTTGCTCAGCTTGACGCGGAACAACGTGAATTCCTGCCTTACCCGGTGCGCGAGAGGATGGTCGGCGTGAGCGTGCGTTGAGATGAGAAGGGCCCGGTCGCTTTCAAGGGCGGCCTCCACGGCCGGCGCGAAGGCGGGCGAGCAGAGCTCCATCGGCGCGATCTCGTCGATCACGATCAGTTCCTTCGTCTTGATCGCGGCGAGGATCGCAGCGATTCCTACTCTTTCCAGCGATTCCGTATCAACGGTGTAGCGCCCGACGCGTGGCCCCACGCGGTGATGGATGTGGGAGAGGACGCCGTCGGCTCCCGTCGCGACGTCGACGACGGCGAACCCGACTCGGCGGCCGCAGATGCGGATCTCCTTGGTCAGCATCCCTCCCGCAGCGATCTGTGCGGCTTCCTCCAGGACACGTTCGATCAGCGTCGTCTTCCCGACGCCCGGACGCCCTGTGAGGGCGACTCGTCCCTTGATCGGCATTCCGTCGCATTCTATCCTGTCGACGATGAGCGACAAGGCAGATCTGTTGGGGATTGTTGAGGAGGAGATTCGGCGTCACCCTGGAATGGGGTCCGAGGATCTCCGCAAGCTCATCGCGCAATCCGCCTTTGGCGGGGATCATCTTCTGGCGGATCGCGGCCGGTTCCGCAGCGATCTGCGACGGGAATGGAACGCAATCTCGGGAGACCCCACGGGCGGCGCGGTGATCCAGTTGATCGATCCGGAGGGCCGGACGGCTCGTCTTCACCTCGCCCCGTGCAAGGCGCGGGGTATCGATGTCGACGGGCTGGCTGATCTCCTCAGTCTTCAGCCCCTGAAAAGCGGCAGTCGCGCCGCGTACCTGGCGCGGTGGAGCGAAGTCGTGGCGATGGCGGCGCAGGGCCGGATTCCGTTCGACCCGGATGCACTCTCCGATCTTGCGAAGCTCGAGGAGTTCCCTCATCACGGGGGGAAGTACGGCTTCGCCTCGTATCGCATCGTCAATGACCTCACAGAGGTGGCCGTTGCCGCTCGACTTCGCTCTTGGGGATTCCTGTAGTGCCCCAAGAGCCGGCCCGATGGGTTGGTCATCTCGACATGGACGCATTCTTCGCCGCGGTCGAGCAACTCGATGAACCGACAATTCGTGGGAGGCCGGTGATCGTTGGCGGTCTCGGCCCTCGTGGCGTCGTATCGACCGCCTCCTACGAGGCCAGGACGCGCGGAGTGCACAGCGCAATGCCGATGGCCCTGGCGCGAAAGCGGTGCCCCGATGGGGTCTATCTCCGCCCGAGATTCGCTCGGTACAAGGAGATCTCTGATCGCGTCCGGGCAATCCTTCGCGCGCGGTCTCCGATCGTTGAGACGATCTCCCTCGACGAGGCGTTCTTCGACCTTTCCGGCCGCGCGGGCGCTTCGGATGCGGCGGCCGGTGTCGCGCGAGAAATCAAGGAGCAGGTTCGTGCAGAAACAATGCTGGCGTGTTCGGTTGGGGTTGCGCCGAATCGCTTCCTCGCCAAGCTCGCGTCCGAATTGGGCAAGCCGGACGGGTTCCTCGTCATCGAGCCGGAGGGAGTGCGCGAGCTTCTCGATCCTCTTCCGGTCGGCCGAATCTGGGGTGTGGGGAAGGTCACCGAGCGCCGGCTCACCGGACTCGGACTCCTCCGCGTCTGTGACGTGCGGCTGGCACCGCTGGAGCTCCTCGTGCGCGAATTCGGAGCGATGGGCCGACGGCTTCATGAACTGGCGAGGGGAGACGATGACCAGCCGCTTGGTGGGGAGGCCGAGGCGCGCTCGATTTCGCGCGAGGTGACGTATGCGTACGACCTCACCGACCCGATCGAGATCGAGTCGGAGGTCCGTCAGCTCGCGCGGACCGTCGCGCGCCGGCTCCAAGTTGAATCTCTCCTCTGCCGCACTGTCCGGATCAAGATCCGCTATCCGGACTTCCGAACGATCACGCGGCAGGTGCGGCTCGGTGTGGGGGCAGACACGAGTGGGATGATCGAGCGACTGGCCGTTCACCTGCTGCATGACCGGGTCACCCTCGATGAAGCAGGCGTTCGTCTGATTGGGGTCAGCGTCGGGCGGCTCTCCGAGACGACGGCACGCCAACTCCCGCTCTTCGAGTGAGCGGCACGACGCTGCGACGACACGGGACATCACGCACCTCGTCGGGTGAACGATTCTGTTGTGCCCACAGGGCCGCCTCGTCTACGGTCAACCGTATGAGGTGATCGCCATGCGACGGTGGTTCTTCGTGCTGGTCGTGGTTCTCTCGATGACCGGCCTGACTGCGTTTTCGATACCGCTATGTGAGTACCGGTCTCCGGTGACCGACCTGGCCGATCTCGGGATCGGCTTCTCGTACCAGTATCACAACGATCCGTTCGGCCAGTCAGACAGCGACATCAACGAAGGGGACTTCACCGTCGAGTACGTTCGTCTCTTCGATCGGCCCGAGTTCGGCTTCGACGTGAACGTGCGGAACGACATGCGAATCTCGGTCCTCGATGTGTCCACGTACACGACGCTCGCCGACGGAAGCTACAAGCGGTACTTCTCCTCCGAGGGAGACGCCTTCGCGTTTGCCGGTGCGAGCGTGCGGAGCTCGTCGTGGTTCGAGTCTCTTGGCCTGTCTGTCAATCTCGGCGTGGGCGTCGGACGGTTCGTCGACGTCACACCGTTGGCCCGGGCAACCCGAATCGAGGAGTACCTCGTCGATCGAGGCAGTCTGACAGATCACCTCCATCCGGTCGACCTACAGATCCTGGCCGACGAGATCGGAAGCCTTGCGAAGTATGAATCGCTCGCCGCACTGCTGGCGGCGGCTCAAGACGTCATCGAGGGGTCCAGCAACATCAAGATCGGAGGCCTGGACGCGCTCGATCTCTCCGAGATCACGCGGCTGATCCAGGCGGAAGGCTTTTCGCGCTACTGCGGGTGGGATCTCAGGCTCGGTCTGGGATACGAACTCCTCGATCCATCAGGCGGAGAGAACGACCTTTTGGTCACGGGTTCGTTCAACTACGCCTTCACGACGACGCCGAGCGAGCAGTTCCTCGTGCAGGGGAGTTTCTCGGGGCCGCCGGAACTCATGGACACGAACCGAATCGACGTGACGGTCGCCTACGATTGTCTCGTGTCAGACTTCCTGAGTTTGACTGCGACGTACGATTTCTCCCGGGAAACGTGGGCGTCTGAGGCGACAGACATTCATCGACTCGCTTTCGACATGACCCTCGAACCTCTCGATACGGCTCAAGTCACACTGGGCGTGGTCTTCGAGCACCGACCGTACTTCGTCGAATGGAAAATCGATCTCAAGCTGACGATCGGGATCGACATCCTGTAGCCGTCTACGCGCTTGTGTGCATCAGCGCGCGAATCTCTCCGGCCATCGCATCATCGAAGATCACTTTCGTCGCTTCCCCGGGCGGGAAGAAACGCGCCTCGGCGATTTCATCCGGATTCGGCTGCGGCTCTCCCTTGACGGTGACCCGGTAGAAGAGCATGACCCAGTGCAGGCGAGTTTGGCGACCGAGCTTCGAGTGAGCGGAGCTGAGTCCTTCGATCGTTCCGTCGAGGCCCGTTTCCTCCCGGATCTCCCGTAAGACGCCCTGCTCCGGCGTTTCGCCGAATCGGAGGAATCCACCGGGCAACGTCCAGCGCCCTTCGGTCAGGCCTCGGTTTCCCTTCACCAGGAGGATCTTCTTCTCTCGAACGCAGAGACCCTCGACGATAACGCGGGGCATCGTCGCATGAACGGCAGCTCTCACGTGAGGTGAGGCGTTCGGGAGCGTCGGCAATTCGTCCTTGGCGTGCCACTCCTGAGGATGACGATCGAGTCGCGGGACGCAGAAACAGACGTCGCCGGGGAGCGGCGCGATGATGTCGACGTCGAACGGCACCTCGTGAGCCTCCGGAAGGTCGAGCCTCCCAGCTCGGTCCACAAGAAAGACTCGCCCATCGCTTTCGACATACATCTGCATCTTTGATCACGCGCATTGTACGCGACGCCGCGGGCGATGGACGACCTTGCAGGTCCGAGGTAGGAGAGAGGATACTTCTCCGGTCGGTCCGCGTCGCGAGGCCGTGAACGGGCGCGGACGGTGCATCGGCGCCTGCGATCTAAGGCGCCTTGCTCGTATCGGGACGACTGAAAGGAGACAAAGGCAGTGGACGTTCTCTTCCCGTCGGAAGTGAAAGAAACAGCTGAGGGGAAGGGATTGGCGCCGGGTCCCTCGAGCGTGATTCCTCTCCTGCAGGCTGTTCAGGAGCGGTCTGGGCACATCTCGGAGCGACTGCTCGAAGAAGTTGCCGAGTACACCGGGGCGCCGGTCAGCACGGTGTACGGCGTGGCCACGTTCTACGCGCAGTTTCGCCTGCACCCTCCGGGCAAGCACCTCATTCGCGTCTGCCAGGGGACCGCGTGTCACGTGCTTGGAGCCGGCGAGGTTCTCGCGACGCTGCAAGAAGAACTCGGCGTCTGCGGGGGTGAGACGACCGGCGACGGGCTGTTCACTCTCGAGAGCGTCCGATGCCTTGGCTGTTGCAGCCTCGCTCCCGCGATCATGATTGATGAGGCGACCCACGGTCGAGTGACGCGCGCGGCGTTGCCCGGGATTCTCGCGCAGTACCGGGTGGGAGGCGGCGCATGACGGGGACGAGAGAAGTACGGGTGGGACTGGCGACGTGTGGGATCGCCGCCGGCGCGGAACGGGTTCTTGAACGCCTGCGTTCGGAGGTCGATGCGCGCGGGCTGAATGTGGTCGTGAAGCCGGTCGGCTGCCTGGGAATGTGCTACAACGAGCCGCTCGTCGAGGTCGTCGAACGAGAGGGAGCCAGCACGCTCTACCGACGACT
>JBARQW010000080.1:0-2528 GCA_049643905.1 Bipolaricaulia bacterium | reverse complement strand
GCAGGTGTTCTACGTCAATGATGGAGAGAAGGCCTTGGACTTCGTTCACATGCGGTACGAGTTCGAGGAGGTCCCGAGGCCGGACATCATCATCACGAATCTGAACATGCCGAAGATCAGCGGGCATGAGGTGTTGCAGCGAATCAAGTCCGACGAACGACTCGCTACCATCCCCGTGATCATCTTGACGGTTTCGCAACGCGAGGCTGACATGCACCGAGACTATTCCAGCGGGGCCGCGGGGTTCTTCTGCAAGCCGGTCGACGAGGACGAGTTCGTCTCTGTCGTCCTGACGATCTACGAGTACTGGAAAGCCGCCTGGGTCCTGTCGAGCTGACGCGCGACGGTCAGGCATTCCGTCGTCTTGGGCATCCGACGGATGCCTCCGGAAGCTGTTGACAATCGCTAGGAGCTAGTGCTGAACTGCAGGATGTGACCCCGAAGTGCATGGCCCTGGAGTCCCCATTCCTGGAGGCGCCGCATAAGGCCGGATACCATGAGGCATCCGACAGACTTCCCCACTCGAGATCGAAGGAGAACAAGACCGAATGGCGCTTCGTTGTGGATTGGTTGGTGTGCCCGGCTGCGGAAAGACGACGGTGTTCAACGCACTGACCGCCGCCGGCGCGTCGGTGTTCGACGGCGCCGAGATGCATCGGGCCACCGTCGATGTGCCCGACCCGCGTGTCAACCAGCTTGTCGCCCTGTATCAGCCGAAGAAGGTCGTCCCCGCAACGCTCGACATCGTCGACATTCCCGGCCTTGAGGAGGGCTCGACCGCCGAGGGCGGCCGCGGCTCACGACTCTTGACCCACATCAAGGAAGCCGACGTGCTCATTCACGTCGTCCGCTGCTTCAAGTCACCGTCCGGCGATGCGCCGGACCCGGTGCACGACGTCGAACTGCTCGATCTCGAGCTGATGGCCGCCGACGCGCAGACGATCGAGAAGAAGACCGCTCGACTCGCCAAGCGCGTTCGTGCCGGGGACAAGGATGCGGTCCGCGAGGTCGCGGACTGCGAGCGAGTGCTCGAAGGGCTGCACGACGGCATCCCGGCGCGGCGGCAGAACCTGACCCTGCAAGAGCGGGTCAGCGTGTTCGAGTGCACGCTCGTCTCTCTCAAGCCGGTGCTGTATGTCGCCAACGTGTCGGACGCCGACGCGCTCGACGGCCCGTTCGTGCGTGCGCTCGATGGTCAGGCCGCGCAGGACGACGCCGAGATCGTCGCGATCAGCGGAAGCGATGAGGCGGAAATCAGCGAACTGCCGATCGAGGATCGCCCCGTCTTCCTCGCCGAACTCGGGCTTGGGGAGCCTGCTGCCGCACGCGTCATCCGCGCCGCCTATCGCGAGCTCGGTCTGGTCGACTTCTTCACCGCCTGGGAGCGTGAGGTCCACGTCTGGACATGCCATGCCGGAGATGTCGCGCCAGTCGCCGCCGGGAAGATCCACACCGAAATGAAAGAGGGCTTCATCCGCCTCGAGGTCATTCCGCATGAGGCAATGATCGAACACGGCGGCGAGCAGCCTGCGATCCAGGCCGGAGTCCGCCGCCTCGAAGGCAAGGAGTACGTCGTACAAGACGGCGACGTCGTGGTCGTTCGATTCAGCCCGCCGCGATAGGGATTCGCGGCCCGTGACCCCGATTCCCCGAGGCATTCCAATGCCGCGAGACGAGCTCCAACTTCAAGCCATACAGCCATCTGCCCTGGATCCTCTACTCGCCTCTCGCCTCCAGCCATTTCTGAAGCCGTGCGAACAACTGAGTGGCCTTCGCAGTTGCGTCCTCTGCTTCGTGCACCGAAACATGAACCGAGCCCTCGTAGATGTCCCTATGGCGAAGATCGCGAAGTCGTTGGAAGTAGGAAATGTGGTCCGGAGCCGCGCCAAGGGTGTCCGCAAGCGATTCGAGAACGAAGCGATGCTTGCCGGGCGCGTTGGCTGCTCTCAGGCCTTCCGCGCGGAGCGCGACCAGAGCGCAGTTCAGGATCGCGTGGTACGCCTGCTCAAGCCGCGTCTCTGAATGGATCGATGTGTTGATGCATCCTCGATGCGCCGCGCCGCGGCATCCACAAGCCTCCTGATCTCTCCCGGTGTCGCAGGCTCCCGCCGGAACTCATCGCGAAGGATCATCTCCTCAAGACTCATCCGTCAGCTCCGATCAGGTCGATTCTAGAGCCGTCGTGAATCCTACGTACGAACGAGTCCTCGTCCTCCAATGCCTTCGCGTACTCGTCGGGCCGGTAGAGCGTCGGGTTGATCTCGCGCCGAGTGGCTCGGTCGGCCTCACCCAGCACAGGGCTGAGCTGTCTGAGCGATACCTCTCCGACCACCATCAGATCGACGTCGCTATCGGCACGCTCCCCTCGTCGAGCGTGACTCCCGTATACATGTAGGCGAGTTCGATACGATCGGCGAACGGCTCGAGCGCTTCGCGCATCACACCTGCCAGGCCGACCGTCTTGTGGATGATCGACCTCAGCTCGTCGTGGATTGGGCAGCGCGGATTCAGGCGGTAGATCACCTGGT
>JBARQW010000079.1:0-3320 GCA_049643905.1 Bipolaricaulia bacterium | reverse complement strand
AGGTAGAAGAGGTCGAAGTCGGCGTCGTCGTAGCCAGAGCCGATGTACCGATCTTGGATACGGTGCGGCTGATGGCCGTGGGAGAGGCCAATGGTTCTCCCGGCGAGTCGGAGAACCTCGCGGTCGGAGAGTTTCGCACGAACCTCGGGCGGATCGATGTTCCCTGCGACGGCTGTCGTTGGG
Organism: Bipolaricaulia bacterium; assembly: GCA_049643905.1. Taxonomy (GTDB): domain Bacteria; phylum Bipolaricaulota; class Bipolaricaulia; order UBA7950; family UBA9294; genus CAZMYM01. Next base: position 3,137 of record JBARQW010000079.1, on the reverse strand, counting down.
GCGATCTCAAGCAGACGATTGAGGACTCCGAGGCTCGCGAGATCGCCGGCATGGAGGATGCGATCAACGCCCTGCAGCTTCTCGATCAGATCCTCCGGCAGGCCGGGACGCGCTTGAGGCACATGTGTATCGGAGATCACGGCGATTCTCATCCGTGTCCACCTTTCTGAGGAGCTCCCAGACAGCCGCGCCGCGCCGCGTACTCGCTGTAGCCGCCGACGTAGTTCGTCAATCTGCCATCCGTCAACTCGACGATCCGATCGACGACGCGGTCGAGGAAGTACCGATCGTGCGAGATCACCAGGACGGAACCCTCGAACGACTCGAGCGCGTCCTCGAGGATCTCGGCGGATGCGATGTCGAGGTTGTTCGTCGGCTCGTCGAGGAGGAGGAAATTGGCGCTGCTGTGCACGATCAGAGCGAGTTGAAGACGGCTCCGCTCGCCGCCGGACAGATCCGCGACGGGCCGACGTGCCTGATCGTAGGTGAACGCGAATCGCATCAGTGTCTGCATCGCCTTGCTCTCGGGTATCCCTGCGGCGTGGCGGAGTGAGTCAATCAACGACAGGCTCGCGTCGAGCGTCTCATGCTGTTGGGCGTAGTAGCCGAGGCAGATGCTCGGGCCGACGACGAGCGATCCGTCTGTCGGCGACTCCTCGCCGAGGATTAGGCGGAACAGGACCGACTTTCCGGCACCGTTCGGACCGATCAGCCCGACGCGCTCGCCGTGCCGAACGAGGAGATCGAGTCCGCGCAAAACCCGATTCGGCTCTCCGTCTGCCCGCGCGTAGGACTTCTTCAGCCCTCCGATTTCGAGGACCTTCGTGCTCCCACGCCAGCCTTTCAGCCGCAGATCCATCCGCCGCTCTACGTGCGGTCGCTCGATCTTCTCCATCCGCTCGATCCGCCTCTCGATCGCCTGCGCTCGCTTGATGAACTTGACGTTGTCGAAGGTGACGCCCCAAGTCCTCAGCCGCTTGGCCGACTGCTCGAGTCGCCGGATCTCCTTCTGCTGGTCGGCGTAGCGATGCTCATGCTGGGCGCGCTGCTGCTCCTTCTCGATCGCGTACTCGGAGTAGTTCCCAGGGAACCGCCGAAGGACACCGCCCTCCAGTTCGAGAATCTCGTCGACGACGAGGTCGAGAAGATACCGATCGTGCGACACGAGGACGACGCCACCGTCGTATTCGCGCAAGAACCGTTCGAGGTGACGTTTCCCGTCAAGGTCCAAGTGATTGTCCGGCTCGTCGAGCAGGAGGAGGTCGGGCCGGCGCACCGCTTGCGCGGCGAGGGCGATCAGCTTCTGTTGCCCTCCGGAGAGCGTTCCGATCGTCTGATCGAATCCATCTTCTCGGAAGCCGAGCGCGTGAAGGACCGACCGGACCCGAGCCTCAAATCCGGGGCCGCCGAGGCGATCGAAGGACTCGAGAAGCTCCTCCTGTTCTGCGAGCGCTTGCTGGAGCGCCTTCTCGTTCTCGTAGACCGCGGGGTCGCTCAGACGCTCCTCGACTCGCGCGAGGGCCTGTTCGATCTGCGCCAGTTCGACCGACTCCGCCCGCACCGAATCGTGGATCGTGAAATCCTGGGGAAGCGTGACATCTTGGGTCAGATGGCCGATCGACAGCCCCGAGCGGCGTGAGACGACTCCCTCGACCGGTTCGACGTCTCCGGCGAAGACCCGAAGGAGCGTTGTCTTCCCGCAACCGTTCGGGCCGATGAGCCCCGCGACCCGATCATCGTGAACCTCGCACGTGAGATCGGCGAAGACCGGGTGCGATGCGTGCGTCACTGCGATGCGAGAGGTGCTGGCGGCGATCATGGCAGGTCCTTTCGGATCGCAGGCTACCCGACCGGACCGACCTTCGCCACAGACCCGTAGGTCCGTCGCGCCTTCGCGGCGGCGGCGGACGCACTCAGATCGCGTAGTCGATGAAGATCATCAACAGGAACGCGGCGATCAGACCGGCGACGATATATGCCCTCCAAGGAATCCTCGGACCGGTGATGCGGACGAGCGGTGACACGCATCCTGCCTCCATGCACGCTTCGACGGCGGCGCGAAGCTGCAGCTCCTTGTCGAACCCAATGCCGACGATCGCCTCGTCGCCGACAAAAATGACCGGAAACTTCGTGGGGAAGATCCCGTACTCGGCTGAGAGACCCCACATCAGTTCCCCGTCCGGGCTGCCCTCTTCGATGCGGCGGACGGAGAGTGTCGGATTCTCACCGTGCAGCTCCTCGATCACCCGGTCCATCCGCTCGCAGTCGTGGCATCCCTCTCGATAGAAGACGAGCACGTCCGGATCGACCTGCGCAAGTGCCGCGAAGGAGGCCGCGATCAAGACCATCAGTGTGCAGCCAAGCAGGAGTTCACGCCGTCTCATCGGTCACCTCTCTCGAGCCATGATGGCGGAAGCCGAGGCCGGGAACAACTCTCAGGCCGCCGGCCCTGAGGGTCGCAGAAGTCTCCGGATGGCGGGCAGGGCCTTCTCTGCCGCCTCCTCGCCCGCCTGGATTCCGTCCGCCGCCTTGAGATAGCTCAAGAAAGACATCGAAAGGTCGGGCCTGATTAGAACGTCTGGCGGATGGAGGATCAGCTTCTGGCGAAGGACCTCCTGGATGAGGATCGAGATCGACTGGTTCAGGATGCTGTAGACGCCTGGCAGCGGCCGGGCGCTCTCCGGTCGTTCACGAAAGAGCGAGTCGAGGAGTTCGATCAGGCTATTTGGCAGCCACGTTTGATGGCTCAGGCCCTCGTGAAGCTGCTCGCCGATTCGCGTCCAGACCTTTCGGCCCCGAGGCGTCGTCGGGATCGGCTTCGGTGCAATGTCGACGGCGATGACGATGTCGACGCCGAGCGAACGGCAGACTTCGACCGGGACCGGGTCGACAAGGCCGCCGTCTATGAGGAGGCGTTTGCCCCATCGGACCGGATGGAAGATCCCGGGGATCGCGGTCGACGCGCGGACGGCGTCGAGGAGCGACCCTTCTCGGAAGACGAACGGCTCGCCTGTATCGATGTCGCAGGCGACGGCGGCGTAGGGGATTGGGAGATCCTCGATCTGGACGTCTCCGAGCAAGTCGGCCAGCATCTTGCGGAGTTCGCTGCCCGAGCTGAGACCGGCGCGGGGGAACGT
>JBARQW010000078.1:0-1713 GCA_049643905.1 Bipolaricaulia bacterium | reverse complement strand
GCGTGCCGGCTCGCGGGCGCGGGTCTCCGGCCGATTCTGTACGAGCGGGCCGGGCGGCTCGGCGGCCGGGCGGCGTCGTTCCACGATCGCGTCTCCGGAGAGGACGTCGATTACGGCCACCACGTCTCGATGCGCTGCTGCACGGTAACGCACGGGTTTCTCCAGCGAATCCGGGCGACCTCCGCGATCCGCTATCAGCCCGAGCTCTCGGTGCCGATCTTGTGCGGGCAGGATCGCTCGCTGCTGCGATCGACTTCGTTCCTTCCGGGTGCCCTGCACCTGGCGCCCGCCCTCCTTGCCTATCGGTTTCTTACGGGGCGGGAGAGGCTTGCTGTCCTTCGCGCCGGCGCCGCACTCTATTTCGCCGCACGATCTGACGAGCCGTTCGGCGATTGGCTCCGTGCGCGTCGGCAGAATGCGCGCGCGATCGAGCGGCTCTGGGATCCGATCTGCGTCGCGACGCTCAACGCGCACGTCGATGACGTCGGCCTGCCGGCGGCGCGCAAGGTCTTCCTCGACGGCTTCTTCAGTCCGCATTGTGCCGGGCTCGGGCTGTTCACGGCTCCGCTTTCTCGAGTCTTCGACGCGGCGAGCGCCTACGTCGAGTCCCACGGAGGCGAGATTCGTACTTCGACGACCGTGCGCCGAATCCATGCGAAGGCCGGCCGGGCTTGCGCCGTCGAGTTGGCGGACGGGAAGACCCTTGAAGCCGAGGCCGTCATCACCGCCATTCCCCCGTGGGATCTGCCTGCGCTCGTTCCTGGGGAAGTGCTCGCGCCGACGCTCGGCCAAGCGGACCGGCTGACCTGGTCGCCGATCGTCAACGTTCATCTGTGGTTCGATCGACCGGTCTTCGACGACGACTTCGTCATCGCAGTCGACTCGCCGATCCAGGCCGCCTTCAATGTCACGCGCCTTCACAGCTCAGAGTCGGGAAGTGGTTCACATCTTGTGATCTCCCAGAGCGCTGCGGACAGGTGGGTCGATCGGCGCCCCGACGAGATCGTCGATTGCCTTGCGGCGGCGCTCAGAGATCTCATCCCCGTCGCCCGGAAGGCGCGGCTCGTGCGGCGGCTTGTCCTCAAGCACCGCCGGGCGACGTTCGTCCCGACTCCGGGTGTGGACGGTCTGCGTTCTTCCTCGAAGACACCGATCGAGGGTCTCTACCTCGCAGGGGATTGGACCGCCACCGGCTGGCCCGCGACGATCGAAGGCGCGATCCTGTCCGGGATCATCGCCGCGGCTCGAGCCGAGGAAGCCGTGCGAGCGGATGTCCCGCCCTCCGATGACGATCTCACATGATGAGACAGAAACCTGCTCTGGATCGCACGTTGCGAGATCGGGGCGCGGCGCTATAATGCGCGCCACGGAGTGAGGTGATCGGCGTGCCGCAGACGATGACGGAGAAGATTCTCGCGGACCATGTCCGTGAGGGAACGTTGGAGCGAGGGCAAGAAGTCGGGATTGGGATCGACCACTGTATGACGCAGGACTCGACCGGGACGATGGCGTGGCTCGAGTTCGAGGCGCTCGAACTCGAGCGTGTGAAGGCGGACGTGGTCGTTTCGTATTCCGATCACACGTCGCTCGGGTTCAAGGGCGAGTCGACCGACGACCACGTGTTTCTTCAGTCGATTGCCTCCCACTACGGGGCGAAGTTCTCGAAGAACGGAAACGGTGTCTGCCACCAGTTGCATTACGAGCGCTTCGGAG
>JBARQW010000077.1:0-2942 GCA_049643905.1 Bipolaricaulia bacterium | reverse complement strand
GTTCTCCGGTTGTCCCCGTCGTGCTCCGCTGCCGCAGGATGCGCGGATCGAGACCGCGCCGGAGATGTCCCTCGTGCCCACTCTCCAGGAGCTCGCTTCGGCGGACAATCGGAAGCTGCGGTAGATCGTCGACGCACGTGATGTCTCTCCAGTTCACGCCCGCACGAGCGTAGAGATCGGCGTAAAAGGGGACCTCGGCGGACGCTCGCCGGACGATGTAGCGAAGCGAGGCGTCCACGTCTTGCGAACGCTTCCTCAGCTTGAAGCGGGCGAGACGATCGATGGCACGCATTGCTCTCCCGCCACTCCCTCTCAGCCTCCGTTGGATGGAAACTCATCGTCCCTGAGCTCCCGGACGACGCGCGCCGGCGTTCCGATGCAGAACGAGCGCGGCGGAAGATCCTTGAGCACCACCGATCCTGCCCCGACGACGGACCACGCTCCGACCCTGACCTCCGGAACGACCTTGGCCCCGATACCAAGAAACGCACCTTCCTCGATGACGGCTGCGCCGCCCAGATTGACGCCCGGCGAAACCTGCGCAAAGTCTTCCACGATGACATCGTGCCCGACCGAGCAGAGCGTGTTCATGATCACGCCGCGTCCGACGCACGCGTCCCGATTCACGACCGTCCCCGCAACGGCGATCGTCCCCGCGCCGACCGTCACCCGCGGCGAGATCGCCGTGTGTGGGTGGATGATCGTGAGGAAGGTCTTCCCCGCGCGCTCCAGAGCTTGGAAGACCCTGCGGCGTTCCACGTTGCTCCCGATAGCGACGAACACCGACCCGAATCGGGAGTCCTCGGTGAGCGCAGCGATCGGTCCGAGAACAGAGACCCCCTCAATTGCGTCCAACTCGTCCGATCGGTCGTCGAAGAACACCACCTCATCCGAGACGCCCTGCGAGAGCTCCAGACACTCAAGCGCGACTCGCCCGTGTCCTCCCGCTCCGACGATCGCGATCCCCATGTCCTTCCTCCTGTAGTCGTAGATGGCCCCCTCAGCGTATCGAGCTGGAAGTCACTGAACAAGAGACGCGCTTCGACGGATCTTGCCGCAGACGCGCTATGCCTCCGGGCTAGTTGCCTCGGATCGAGCGGGGAACGCCGACGGCGCTGTCGAGCGCGTTCGCGAGCCGTTCTCCCAAGAGATCCCAGTCGTGGTGAGCTCGAACGTAGGCACGCCCGCGCTCGCCCATTGCTCGACGAGCCTCCGGCGACATCTCAGCAAGCCGCATCACGGCGGCGGAGAGTTCGGAAGCCGATCGTGGCGGGATCGTGATCCCGCACTCCGCAAGCTCCACGTAATTGTGCGCAGGATCGCCGGCCAGGATGACGGGCCTTCCCGCGTTCATGTAGTCGAACAGCTTGTTGAGCGAGACGCCGTAGCGATAGAGAGGTGTGTCCTCGAGCAGGGCGACAAACGCGTCCGCCTCCTCCATCACTTCGAACACGCAGTTCTTCGGAATCTCGCCCCGGAACTCCACGTTCGTGAGCAAACGCTCCTCTGCCATGCTAACCAGCTCGTGCTTGCTCTTCCCGCCCCCCACCAGCACGACGCGGATATTCGCCCCGCTCTCCTGCAACAGGGATGAGGCAAGGATGAGATCCTCAAGCACGTTGGATCGCCCTTGTGAACCAAGATACATCACCGTGAACGGCCGCTGTTCGTCTGCCCTGGGGACGACCTCCTTCGATGGATTGACGCCGTTCGGGACCCAGACGATCCGCTCCTTCGGGACTCCGCATCGTGTGATGTACCGCCAGCCCTCCGGAAGGAGGGAGATGACCTTGGCCGATCGGCGGTAGAGGAAGCGTTCAAGGACGCGAAGCCCCACAACGAGGGGATTCCATCGAGAGAGGAACCCGAACGCGACGAACGTCTCCGGCCAGAGATCCCGCACCTCGAAGACGAATCGTGCCCGGAACTTGCGTGCAAGAAGCCACGCCGCCACCGGCGTCAGGAGATGAGGACTCGAGCCGACAACGACATCAGGGCTGGGGATTGCGCCGCCGAAGCGGGATCGGCCGTATCTCCACGCCCGCCACGCAAACTCTACCATGTTGCGAACTCGGGCCGCGTCGTTCGCCGAGTACGTTACGTCCGCGCGCAGCCACACAAAGCGAATCCCCTCGATCATTCCTGTCAAGAACGGTTCCCGTCCCGTCACCGGGAGGATCCCGGCTGTCCTCCGGAACGAAGACGCAATCACGGTAACGTCGAATCCTCGCTGCACAAGTCGCTTCGCCAGATCGTAGTGTCGGGTCGGCCCCGGATAGCCCGGGAGGTTGGCGTAGTGGTTGAGGATCCAGACGCTAGGCTTCGTCATGCTCGCTTCCTCCCTCTCGCCTCGCCGAAGATCTTGAAGTAGAGGTCAAGCAGCTTCGCTGCTTCGTGTTCCCAGTTGCATCGCTCCTCGACGGCAGCTCGCCCGTTCTTCCCCATCCGCGATCGTTCCTCCGGATGGTCCACCAAGTACCTGATTGCCCCGGCAATGGCCGACGCGTCGAGAGGGTCGACCAGCAAGCCGCAGGCCGCGCCATCCACGATCTCGCGCCACAGGGGGAAGTCTGAAGCAATGACCGGGATCCCCGCCGCCATGTACTCGAAGAGCTTCACCGGAAGCGCTGTTTGAAAACGCGGAAGCGGGTGCAGACAGACGAGACCGATGTCAGCTCGGGCAAGGACCTCGTAAGCCTCGCGAGGCGGCTTCCAGGGGATGACCGTGACAGCAGTGTCCGGTCGGCTTCCTTCCAGAAGCGAGGCAACCGAGCCGCTCGTCGAGCCCATCAGGATCAGCTCAGTTCGGCAGTCTGCGAGCGCACGCATGGCATCGATCATTTCGAGCGCACCCCGGTCCTCGCTCACCTGCCCGAGGTAGATCACACGGGCGGTCTGGTCATCTCGTTGTGCTGCGGCAGGCGGAATTAGGTCGAGAACGG
>JBARQW010000076.1:0-6115 GCA_049643905.1 Bipolaricaulia bacterium | reverse complement strand
CGGCGACCCCGCCTCCGATGACGGCAGCGGTCTTATGCATCGCCGGCTCCCAATCTGCGTGCGGCGCGAGCCCGCTTCAGCCGTGAGAAGGACGTGATCATCGCGACCGCCGTCGTCCGGTGAAGGGTTGCCGCTTCCCCGTCGGAGAAGCTCAGTTCCTCGATGAAGTTGCGTCTTCGGGCGTTGCTGTACAACTTCTCACCTTCCGCCGTGCGTATAACTACCGTCGTATACCCGGCCGGTGCTCCCAATCCTCCGCACGAGATGTCAGCGAAATCGCTGGCGAAGTCCGGACATGCCATGCAGGCAGGTCGCGCAATCTCATCGACAAGATCAAACGGGACGCGCACCTCCTCGCCGGTGCTCTTGGTGAGGATGACGTCATCCTTGATGTTCAGTTTGACGACGCGGTCGAGAGAGACGCCGAGATTCTCCTCGAGGTGGGATCGCGTCTCCTGGGTGAACGCGAAGCTCTCCATGCAGAAGAGACCGATGACCAATCGCACTGCGTCCGACGGGACAACCCGAAGGAGCTGCATCTTTCGCAGCGAGTAGACCTGGCAGGGCGTTCCGACCAGGGCCACCTTTTCGAGCTTGCGGCGGCGCAGCTTGCCGATTTCGCGGATCGTCGGTACGAAGGACGTGTAGGCGTTTCCCATTTCGCCCAAGTGTGCCGTCTCGCCGAAGTGAGATCCGGCCGCCTCGATCAGCTCCTCACGGGTCGTCGCCACCGCGGGCTGTCTCGAGAAGGGGCCGGTCCGCCGCGAGACGAGGGCGCCGTCGATGATGCCGTTTTCGAGAGCCCAGAGAAGGAGCGCCGTGACGACTCCGCCGTCGGTGGCCGCTGCCATGATCTCCGAGTCCGTCGTCCTGGCCGTGCGAATCGAACGGTACGGTCCGCTTGGACCTTCCCAGCCGAATCGTTGTCCAAGCTCATGATCCAGGACCTTCACCTGCGGGCAGACGAGGTAACAGATTCCGCACTTTAGACAGCGGTCCTCATCGGCAAATTCCGGGAAGCCGTCGCTTCCGAAGCGAAGCGCATTGAGTTCGCCGGCCGAGCAGAACGAGACGCAGCCGCCGCAGGCTCCGCAAAGCCCCGGCGCCTGAACCTCGCGGATGAGGTCGGTGAAGCTCTTGATCTCTTCATTCATCATGATGATCCCTAGTCCTCGATCAATCCGAGCTTCGCCTTGAGTTCTTCCATGATCGCTTCTCGTCTCTCGGCGTCGCTTCGCATAACGTCGCGCCGGACCAGCTGGGCGAAGCCGTCGATCTCTTCGCATTTGGAGAGCATGTCCTTGGGTGCGTAGCCGTCCCGGATAGCCAAATGACGCAGCGCCTGCATCACATCCGTGAAGTTCACTTGCTGTGGACACCGGGCGTAGCAGCGGTAGCACATGACACAGAGCCAAAGCACCGGCGATCTGAGAACCTCTTCGCGCATGCCGAGCAGGACCTGTCGGATGATGCGCCGCGGGCTGTATTCATCGGCGATGTTGGTGACAGGACAACCCGCCGAGCAGGTCCCGCACGCGAAACAGCGTTTGATGTTCTCGCCACCCGGCAGCAACGCGACCTCATCGCGAAACCCCGGATTCAGATCCTCCACTACGATTGATGCGGTGTCTTGCGTTTGCATGTCCTCTGCGCTCCTTGCGTCGGTGTCCCGCTCCCCGCGCCGACTCTCCTTATCGGTTCAACGGCGTCGCTCACTCGTTGGGAGCGATCTCGACCAGTTCCTCCTCCTTGAATGAGGCGACCGGGGGATCGACTGTTGCATCCTCTCCCGGCACGTATTCGAACGTTTCTTGCAGCTTCCCGCCGATCAAGCTGAACAGGCTGGATACCGGTATATCACTCGGGCAGGCGCTTTCGCAGAGCCCGCAGCCGACGCACGAGGTTCCCATGTGGCTGAGCCGCGTCAGGTGGAACATCAGTGTGTCCGTGGGCACCCGCAGGACGCCCTTACGCTTCGCCCAAGACAGGAACTGGTCCGGCCGATGCTCGAAGACGGCCGAATCGAAGACGCACTCCTTGCAGTAGCAGATCGGGCAAACGGTCATGCAGTTGTGGCATCCGATACAGGTCGAAAGCGTCTGCACGAGGGCGTCCAAGTTCCCGGTTTCGGCGGCGAAACTGTCCAGGAGTTCCTTGCGGCGATCGGTCCGTTGGGCGACCAGTGTATCGATGGCGGCCGTCCTCCCCGAAGGCTCTCCGTCCAAGAGTTCGAGGGACAGAGCATCCGCCAGTTGATCGGCAAAGCGATCGCCCAGCATCAGCGGGATCGAATCCGCCGAAGCCCCGAGAAGTCCCACGCAGACATCTGCGCCGTTGGAGGATGGATGCCTGCACATCTGGCACGCCTCGCGTATCGCTGTCGTCTTGCTCTCCGGCGTACCCTCAGCCAACCCGAGGACTGCGGACGCACGCTCTTCGGCGGACATCTGCGCGTAGTCCGTGACGGAGTAGGTTCCGAGACAGTCCACACCAATGGTCAGCACGTTCTCCAGATTCACTTGTAGGAATTTCGACAGCTCGACCGCCCCGCGAAACTCGCACGGCTTGAGTACTGCTGCGATGCGCCCTTCGACCGGTGTGCGTGTCAATTCCGATAGGATCTGCGCGGACTGCACCGGCATCGTCGGCGCGATGGGAAGGGTGTCGCTCAGTTCCTGCGGATCCGTGATCAGGCTCTGGACGACACCATCACCATCCGCCAAGGGCTTGGGGACCAGCACCGCCTGTACGAATTCGCTGCTCAGAAGCTGCGAAAGGAAACCTCGGAGAGCTCCGATGCGGTCCCCTCCGTCCACTTTCAGCGTTGCGTGTCTCATGGCTCGACGCTCCGTCCTTCTGCTCTCGTCTAGGTTGCCCAACTCGCTTGGAGTGGGTTCGGTCCCTTTTCCTTCAACGTGTCGACCATATCGATCACCGTGTCGGCGAACAGCTTCCCTTCCGAGGCGCTGATCCAGCGAAGCCAGATGCGATCTTCGTCGAATCCCACCTGGTTCAGGATGGTTTTCAAGATGGCGACACGGCGTCGCGCTTTGTAGTTCCCGTGCTGGTAGTGACAGTCGCCGGGGTGGCAGCCGCCGATCAAGACGCCATCGGCGCCTTCCATGAGGGCCTTGAACACGTAGATCGTGTCGACGGCGCCGGAGCACATCAACCGCACGATCCGTATGTTCGGTGGATACTGAAGTCGGCTTGTCCCCGCGAGATCCGCGCCTGTGTAGGTGCACCAATTGCACAGGAATGCGACGATCTTCGGCTCGAACTGTTCCACTGGCTCCTCCTTGCCCAACCGTGACCTCCGGCGGCACGCCGCCCAAGCCCTCGGCTACGTCATCACCTGATCCAACACGTCCATAATGGTCGCGCGCTCGTAGTTGATCTGCTGGCTCGCAGCGTTGGGGCATGATACGACACACGTCCCGCATCCCTTGCACAACTCCTCGAGAACTCTGGCCTTCCCGCTCACGTCGTCGATCACGCGAGCTTCGTAAGGGCATGCCGAAACACAGAGCCCGCACCCCACGCAGCGGCGCTCGTTCACCGACGCCAGATTGTCCGCCAACTCAGCGATCCCACGATAGAGCAGAGCCGACGCGCGGGCGGCGACGGCCTTTCCCTGAAGGATGGCCTCGTCGATGTGATGTGGCGAGTGACACAGTCCGCAGAAGTACTTCCCTCGATCGACGGCGTCGAGCGGAGCGGACTTGGGATTCGCCTCGGCGAAGAACCCGTCTGCATCGAGGTCGAGGCCCGCTGCCTTGGCGAGGCTGGGTGCATCCTCGCTCGGGCGTATCCCGACGCTCAGGACGAGAAGATCCGCATCGACGGTCAGCGTATCGGCGGCGGCTGAGTCATGGAAAGTCACCTCAAGTCTTCCTTCTTTGGGGGCGACGGTCGGCTTGCCGGTCGGATCGTATTGAACGAAGAGGACGCCCTTCTCGCGCGCATGATGGTAGAACGTCTCGTAGTGGCCGTAGGTGCGGACGTCGCGGTAGAGAACGATGACCGATGCCAGCGGATTCAGCTCCTTCAGCTTGAGCGCGTTCTTGACCGCATGGCTGCAGCAAACGCGGCTGCAGTACGGGTGTTCCTCGTCACGTGAGCCGACGCACTGGATCATCACGATCGCCTTGGCGGTGGTGACTTTCTCGTCCGAAGCGGTCAGGAGATGCTCGAACTGCCGCTGCGTGACGACGCCTGCGTCCTCGCCGTACAAGTACTCCTCAGGTACGGCTTCAGAGCCGCCGGTGGCGAACACGATTGCCCCGTGGTCGATCTCCGTCTCGCCATCGCCCGTTGCCACCAGGGATCGGTAGGCGCCCCAAGTACCTGTGAGGGCGGTGAGCTGGGCACATTTCAGGATCGAGATTCTCGGATGACTCTCTGCTAGCGCGACCAGCTCAGCGACGAGCGCTCTCACGTCCGAGCCGTCGATGGTGACGTGTGCCTGGAGGGCATTCCCGCCGAGTTCATCCGTCTTCTCGATCAGCGTGACGTCGGTCCCCTGGTCAGCGAGCGCCAGACTGCAGGTCATCCCGGCAACACCGCCACCCACCACGAGGGCACGGGGGTCCACTGGGCGCGTGCGCGCTTCGCGGAGTGCTGCCAGGGTCGCCTTCCGGATGCTGGCGCGAAGCTGTCCCTGGGCGATCCGTAGCGCGGCGTTCGGGTCGTCGATGTGGACGTTTACGCACTGCTCTCCGATGCTGGTATAGTCGATGGTGCACCGTGCTGTGCACCCGTTCTTCCTTCTTCTTATGACGTTGGCGAGGGACATCACTCGATACCCCGCGAGCACAACGTGGTTCAGTTCGTGTTCCGCGATCGCCGCGGCAATCCGCTGCGCCCCATCCGCGAGGGTCGTGACGTCGATCGCCTCGGCATGGACGACGTCGGGGCTCTCCTCGCGGGCCGTGGTCAAGAGGCTGTCGATCGACAGCCCATCGCGGAGCATACCGCGGTCGTCGCACAAGAAGACGCCGGCTCTTGGCTCCTCTGAAGCCCGAGCTTGTTCTGCGGGTGCTGTTTCTTCGAGCTGGGTATGCGGGCCCTTTCCCGTCAGCAGCGCGGAAGCCCCGGCAGCGGCGGCGGATGCTTCAACGACGGCTTCGGGGATGTCCATCGGCTGCCGGAACGCCCCGGCAACATAGATCCCGGGACGCGATGTCTGCGTTCGATCGAACGTCTCGGTGCGGCAGAACCCGAATTCATCGAGTTCAATGCCAAGAAGGTCAGCGGTCTCGGCGGCGGTCCGCGGCGGTGTGAATCCGACCGAGAGCACGACAAGATCGAACTCTTCGTCGACGAGCGTGCCGTCTTCGAGCGCGTATCGAACGCGAAGATCCTTGGTCTGCTGCAGCTCTCTCAGCGCCGATACGGCGCTCCTCATGTAGCGGACACCGAGCTCGCTCTGGGCGCGCTCGACGTACCGCTCGTAGCCCTTTCCGATCGGGCGTATGTCCATGTAGAAGATGGTCGCTTCAAGATCTTCAGCACGAGCCTTCGAGAGCATGGCCTGTTTCGTCGCGTACATGCAGCAGATGCTCGAGCAGTAGCCCTGGTCACAGGAAGGATCTCGGGACCCGACGCATTGGATGAAGGCAACCCGCTTTGCTGTACGACCGTCCGACCGACGCACGGGCTTCCCGCTCGACGGTCCCCCAAGGCTCAGCATCCGCTCATACTGGATGCTCGACAGAACGTTGTCGTACCGCCCGAGTCCGTACTCCCCTTTCGTCTCCGCATCGAACGGCTCGAAGCCGAAGCCAAGGACGATGGCCCCCACATTCAGCGTTCCCCCACGGGGTTCCTCTGCAAGGTCGATGGCGTCTGCGGGACAGGCCTCGACACAGGCTCCGCACCGCGTGCACGACGCCGCATCGATGACGTACGAGCGCGGAATCGCCTGGGCGAACGGCAGATGGATCGCTTTGCGTTTCTCCAGTCCCCCGCCCAGTTCGCGGTCAACCTCTACGGGACAGACCGGTGTACAGCGGTCACAGAGCGTACAACGCTGCGGATCGACGTGCCGTGGCTTCTCAACGTACGAGACGTCGAAGTTGCCTGCCTCCCCGGCGACGCTCTTCAGCTCGGAATG
>JBARQW010000075.1:0-2345 GCA_049643905.1 Bipolaricaulia bacterium | reverse complement strand
GCAGACGGCGCCGTGGTCGACAGCGTTCTTTGCGATGTGCCAGGCGATGCTCCGCTCATTGGCGACACCGAAGACCAGACCGGTCTTTCCTGCGAGCAGGCTCATCTGTAGCGCCCTCCTTTGAACCGCAACGTTGCCTACGGTACTTGCTACGCGCAAAGGTCGCAACGGGCACCGTTTCTACCTGAGCGGACGCACGTAGTATCCTTCCGCATGCGGGGATCGCGAAAAGGAGGCGAACATGTTCAGGCTTCTGGTGGGGCTGGTCGGTGTCACGAGCGTGATTGTTGCAGCCGCTTTGCTGTTCGGTGGCGGCAGCCTGCTGTGGGTCGACACCACGTTGACCGATGCTGATGGCTACGTCAACACGGTACCGATGGAGGTCGAAGTCGACGGGTACGCCCTCGTCGCCGGGCCTGCCGAGATCAACATCGAACCGGAGTTGCCGATCGATGTCGGCGAGCTGGCGACGATTCGGTTCCGTGCTGAGAATCAGAGTCCGAGTCAAGGGATCTTCATCGGTGTCGCCGAGTCGGTCGCCCTCGACGGCTATCTCGGCGGAGCGACATACGCCGTCATTGAGGATCTCGGAGAGGACTCGTTCGCCCTGTCGTATCGCACGAGTACGACAGGTGAGATCCCACTTTCGCCGACTGCGGTCGACATCTGGGTCACATCGACCCACGGCGTCGGGGAGCAAGTGCTCGAGTGGGAGATTGTGTCCGGCGACTTCTCCTTCGTTGTGATGAACGAGGCCGCGACGGACGAGTTGCTGTTCGAGATTGTCGTTGGTGCTCGCGTCCCGTTGGTCCGCCCTATCAGCGTCAGCCTATTGGTCGGCGGCGGCCTTGTCCTGAGCCTCGGAACGATCCTGCTGGCCCTCGCCCTCTAGGAGAGCCGCGATGAGCTCGTCGAGGATCCTGATGACGTCTTGACACGAGGCGTCATCGCGGAGTCGACGCATGACGAATCGGTGGCGCGACGGATCCGGGTTCTGCCATTGCTCGAAGCGGGACATGAAGAAAGCGCGTGTCGCGTCGAGCACGATCTGCTCGCTCGTCCACTCGATGTCACCTTCGATCCGATCAGCAGCCACGGTGTGACCGATCAGCCGGTAGGTGAGGCGCTGCACGACGTACGTATCTCCCTCAATGATCCCGAGAATCGACACCGGGAGGGTAAAGCCGGGATGCCCATCCTGATCCAGGTCGGTGACGCGAGGATCGAGTGGGCCGATCGGAAGCGGTTCGGTTCCCGGGTGATCGAGGAGCGCACCTCGGACCTCGAGATGCCAGTCCGAGACGAGTCGCCATCCGTCCTGCTCCGCCTCCAGCCTACCTAGTCGGGGGTCCGGCTGAAGGGAGGCCATGACCTTGTCGGGAACCTTGGTCGTAAGCAGTGTCCCGTGGGTGATGACCTCCGTGCGGCAGTAGATATCACGCATCGTCACCCGATCGCCGTCTTGCTCGACGTCGACGCAGACTCCGACAGCGGCCGTGATCGGCGTCTCGCCGATGAGCGGAAGGTCCGTAATCTGCGGCATGAACTGAACCATCGCCCATGTTCCGGAGAGTTCGGGGGGATTTGTCGGGGTCGCATAACCCGTGGAGGGAGATAGGACCGCGATTGCCAACGCGAAGGCCCAGGATCCCATGACGCTGCCTGACGATGGTCTGCGACTCCGATGCAGCATGGGTTTCCTTCCTTGGCCAGGCTCGTCAGGGTTCGGACGATATGGACCCGCGGGTGTGTATTCTCCCAGCTTGCACCGAGATCTGCCAGCTCGGGTGATGCCCTCCTGCGAGATTCGGTCTCCCGCGTTGGTGGGCAGCGGAAACTTGGCTACCATTGGGGCACCGTCAATCCCGGGCGCTTGAACGATGGGATGACAGGGTTAGGGGGTCAACATGACGATCGAGCTGGAGAGAGAAGACGAGAACCGCCTATTTGCCTCGATCAAGCGCTACTTCCAGGAACAGCTCGAGATGGATATCGGGGACCTCAAGGCGACGCTCCTTCTCCGATTCATTCTCAAGGAAGTCGGACCGTGCATCTATAACCAAGCCATCGGTGATGTACGAAAGCACTTCCGTGACGTCGTTGAGGAGATCGACGGCGTCTGTTTCGAGCCCGAATTCGGCTACTGGGACCGCTAGCCACCGGCGATCAACCCGCTGCCTCACTACCACGATCGATTGTCAGGTCGACTCCGTTCGAGGTGTAAATCCGCTGTCACTTGGAGAGACGTGAGGGCTTAGGGTGAGGTTTCAGTTGCCTATCGATGACATATCACTATGATAGGTGAGAGGTGGTCAGCATGAAGCGGTTGTCCGTACTGGTAGCAG
>JBARQW010000074.1:0-5252 GCA_049643905.1 Bipolaricaulia bacterium | reverse complement strand
ATTGTAACCGCTCCCCGCGCCTTGACAACTGGCAGTCGCATAGCTATACTGCCAGCTGGCAGTTCAATAGCGAGACTGCTAATGCGCCAAGAAGAGGAGGTAGTTCCAATGCTAAGGAGACTTCCAGACGTACGGCGTGGCCCATTCTTGCTCGAGAGCAGCCTATCCCGAATGGTCGATGACGTCTTCCGCGACTTCGACCGTGTGGGGTTCGATCTCGCCCCGAGCTTCGGCCGGACCGACGTCTACGAGAAGGAGAAGAACCTGATCTTCGAGACGGAGCTTCCGGGCGTGAAGAAGGAAGAGGTCTCGATCAAGGTCGAGGATGACAAGCTGACCATCTCCGGCGAAGTGAAGCGGAACGAGGAGATCGATCGGGAGGACTACTTCCGCGTAGGTCGCCGATATGGACGATTCCAGCGCTGCTTCCCGCTTCCTGCGAATCTGATTGACAAAGGCGCGATCAAAGCGACGTTCGAGGACGGGATCCTGACCGTCACGGCGCCGATGAAAGAGTCGATCAAGGAAAAAGAGAAGCCGATCGAGATCGTCGTCGAGTGATCTCGACCGTGAGGCATTGAGTGCGATGGGCCCTCGCTCGCGAGCTGAGGGCCCGCTCTCTTTCTGACTAGTCGCGATAGGTGTGCGTCAACGGCGCGCGCCTGGCGGCACCGAATGGATGGTCGGTGACCGCGATACCCGGAGGGAGCTGTCGACGCTTGTACTCGGCGGCGTAGAACCGGCGAAGGACATCGTCGACGAGCCCCTCATCAAAGCCTCTCTCGATCAGCTGCGCACGGGACGCGTTCTCATCGATCAGACCTAGAAGCAGAGCGTCGAGTGTGTCATAGGGGGGCAAGTCGTCTTCGTCCTTCTGATCCGGTCGAAGCTCCGCTGATGGGGCCTTTTGGAGGACCGAGTTGGGGATCCGATCTCCGAACGACTTCGCGAGTCGATAGACGTCGGTTTTGTACAGGTCCGCGATCGGGGCGAGAGCTCCGGTCGTATCGCCGTACAGGGTGCAGTATCCAATCGCGATCTCGGACTTGTTTCCGGTGGCCAGCACGAGGGCGTTTCGCGCGTTCGAAAGCGCCATCCAAAGGACCGCGCGGGCCCTCGCCTGAAGGTTCTCGTCGACGAAGCCGACCGGATCGAACGGAAGGGCTTCTCGCAGTGCCGCGTGCACACCGGCCGCCGGAATCTCGATCAACTCAATTCC
Source organism: Bipolaricaulia bacterium (assembly GCA_049643905.1). Classification (GTDB taxonomy): domain Bacteria; phylum Bipolaricaulota; class Bipolaricaulia; order UBA7950; family UBA9294; genus CAZMYM01. Next base: position 4,033 of record JBARQW010000074.1, on the reverse strand, counting down.
CAGACGTTTCGAGACCTCCCGTGCGTCGGCGAGGCTGTCGCAGGAAGAATGGGCACAGGGGAGATAGACGCCGGTGACGGCGCTCGGCCCGAGTGCTTCGACGGCAAGCGCCGCGACGAGGGCGGAATCGATCCCTCCGGAGAGACCCACAATCACGGACGAGAAGCCGTTCTTGGTGACGTAGTCTCGTGTGCCGAGAACGATCGCCGACCGAGTCAGATCGAGCGCATCCTCGTTCGGCTCTTCGATCGGCTCCGCGGAGTCGATCTCGAAGACGTAGAGGCCCTCTTCGAAGCACGGCGCCTGGAAGACGAGGTTCCCTCCCTGATCTGCAGCGAAGCTTCCGCCGTCGAAAACGGTCCCGTCCGCCCCTCCGACGCAGTTGACGTAGACGATGCCCACCCCGTTCTCTATTGCGGACTCCGCCGCCTGCCGTCGGAGGGCTCGGAGCTTCCCGACCCGAAATGGGGAAGCGGCAAGCTGGACGATCCATTCCGCTCCGAGGCTCGCAAGGAGATCGATCGGGCCCTCCCCGGCTTCCAGAGGATCGCCAAGCGAGACGCCTAGGCGTCGAGAGGCGACGTCCACGGTCTGCGCGCCCGGTCCCGGAGCGAAGTAGCGTGCCTCATCTGTCGGTACGTGCGTCTTGTCGATTCGGGTGACGATCGAAGCGTTCTCGATCACGTAAGAGCAGTTGCGTAGCTGTGGCCGCACTCCTCTGCGTTTCTCGGGCGCGATCGAGCCGACAACGACCGCGATTCCCTCCGCCCCGCGGCGGATCTCGTCGATGGCGTCCTCGCATCCTTCCACGAACCCGGGGCGCAGAACCAGATCGAGGGGAAAGGCTCCGGGCACGGCAAACTCGGGGAAGAGGACGAGTTCACAGCCCCGGCCTCTGGCTTCGTCGATTCGCTCGAGGATTCTTGCGGCGTTCTGCTCGAATGCGCCGACGAGAGAGTCGATCTGCCCGATCCCAACGCGCATGAACCGATTATAGGAACGGCGTCAACTCCCATCCAGCCGCGACCTGGAGTACTCGAAGACGGCTGCCTCCGCTTCGGAGGGAAGGCGAGCGATGTTGCCCGGTTTCAGGTCGCCCAGATCGACCGGTCCGATGGCGACCCTGGCAAGGCGGGCCACATCGAGTCCGAAGTGCGCGAAAAGGCGCTTGACTTCGTGTTTTTTCCCCTCGGCGAGGGTAACGGTTGCGTGTGCCGGACGTCCTTCGATCCGCCCCTCCTGGATGCACAGCCTGTCGCCATCATCGACGATCCCGTCTCGCATGCTGGCGAAGAGGTCTCGCATGGTGTTCGCATTCGGGGGCCGGCTGAGCCACACGTGATAGACCTTTCGAACCTCATAGCGCGGGTGTGTGAGTACGTTGACGAGGTCGCCGTCATTGGTGAGGAGGAGAAGCCCCGCGGCGTCACGATCGAGGCGTCCGGCCCAGGTATAGCCGACGAATCCCTCCGATCGGAGGACACGACCGACCGTGTTACCGTAGAAGCGGTCGTCGTGACTACACAGAACCCCGTCCGGCTTGTGATAGCGATAGATGCGAGGCTCCGGGCGCTCGGTCGGAAGGGGATGCCCGCGGAGGGCCACTTGGTGAATCTCGTCCTGACGGAGCATCACGAAGGGATCGGTCACGGTTACGCCGTTGACGGAAACTTCACCGGAAGCGATCAGCTCCTGCGCCTTCCGCCGCGAGAGGCCGGCGTGACGTTGAACCCACTGGAGCAACCTCTTCGGTTCTGCGCCGTTCACTGAGTCCGTCATGGCCTCTAGGGATACCGCCTGGCACCTCCGCGTGCAAGCGAGGAGGGGTTTCATCCACGGGCCCTCTTGGCGATAATGGCGGTCGGATCTTGATCGAAAGGGCGGCACGTGGCATTCACGATCGAGCAAGTCGAACTGGGTGATCGACGTCTGCGCGACTTCGTAGACGTCCCTTGGGCGCTGTTTCGCGGTGATCCTCATTGGACGCCACCGTTGCGCGCAGAGTTTCTAGGGAGTCGTCTCTTCGGCATGACGGGACTGCTCACTTCGCAACACCCGTACCATCGCGAAGCAGAAGTGACGCACTTTATCGCGCGATCGGGCCGACGCCCTCTCGGACGCGTATCGGCCGCGGTCAATCGGCGATTCAACGAGCACTACGACGTGAAGGTCGGGTTCTTCGGCTTCTTCGACGTTTGTGACGACTACGCGGTGACGGAAGAGCTTCTCGATCGGGCGCGCCGGTGGCTGTCCGATCGGGGGATGACGCTGATGAGGGGGCCAGGCGGGTACTCGAACGCGACGCACGAGGCGAATCAGGCCGTGTTGGTTGACGGCTTCGACACGCCACCGACGGTCGAGCTAACGCACAACCCGCCGTACTACGCAGAGCATCTCGAGCGCTACGGGCTCAGGAAGGCCAAGGACTACCACGCCTATATGATTCACATTCCCGATCGGCCGAGCGATCGACTGAAGCGAATCGCCGATGCGGTGCGAAGGCGACGATCGATCGAGACTCGGGCGATTGACCTCGGGAATCTGCGAGAGGAGGTCGACCGGATCGTCTTGATCTACAACGAAGCGTGGGCGAACAACTGGGGGTTCCTTCCGATGAACGACGCGGAGGCCGATACGATTGCGGCAAGCCTCAGGCTCGTCGCCGATCCGGGGCTGATCCGTTTCGCGTCGATCGGAGGAGAGCTTGCGGCCGTTCTTGGAGCGCTCCCCGATGCCAACGTTGCTTTCCGACCACGCTGGAATCGCTTCCAGGATAGCGACATCGTTCGCGCGCTACGGCTTCTTCGGACGCGGCGACGCATTCCCAGCTCGCGCCTGATGTTCTTCGGCGTCCGCCCACGGTTTCGCAAACTGGGAAGCGATGCGGTGCTCTACGCGGAAGTGTTGGAGCACTCGATTCGACGAGGCTATCGGACGTGCGAGCCATCGATGCTCCTTGAGGAGAACGATCTGATCTTGCGCGCGTCCGCGTTCATGGGGGGAAAGCGGTACAAGACGTGGCGGATTTACGAGATGCCGCTCCGGCCGTGACCTCAGCCCCCAGTGTCCGCCGCCGGCGGACCTAGCCTTCCCAGGACTCCGGATGAAGAGATTGGGCCCGGCGGAGACCGCCGGGCCCAGGGCTGACTGACTGCCGAGGAGGCAAGCCCCTCTCTTTGATTCCCTAGCCGCATCCGAAACAGATGCGAATCTTGAAGTGCCAACTCCCGTCGGAGCCCCAGTACCAGTACCAGCCGCTCGAGGGCACGCCGTAGTGCCACTCGCTGCCGTCCCAGTACCAAGAGCCGCCCGGGAAGCCGTAGAACGGTGGATAGGGATAGAACGGGTTCCATGGGTAGTAGGAGGGCGGAGGTGTCGGCGGCGTCGGCGGCGTGGGGGGGGTTGGAGGGGTATATGCGTAGCTTGAGACGATGAGGAACGACGTCCAAGCGGTTGCGTAGTCCGGCTCAGGGATGATCCCCATGATGTGCGCCTGAATCCCCCGGGTCGCAGCGCCGGGGTTCGGCCCGACCATCGGGAATGGCTCGCTGTACGGGAGCTCAAGGCCTAAGGCGAGCGGACTGGCGATGATCTGGAGCTGTTCCGTCCCTGTCGGCGGGGCGACCGTGAATCGGTACAGCCCGTCGGGGAGCGAGTGGGTTCCGCCCGAGACGTAGTTCCCTTGCGAGTAGGCGTTCGGGAAGATCAATCGCACGATTCCGTCCGGCTGGATGTCGTAGATGTAGACATAGGCCGGCTGACTGACGCTGAAGAAGATCGTCGCATTCTCGCCGATCACGTAGGTCGACTTGTCCGTCCAGATGTTGACGGAGAGAGGATCGGGGGTCGGATCGATGATCAGCCCGAGAGGTGCGGGCGAATCAGCGACCGCGACGATCCCGGCGATGGCGAGAATTCCTATGAGAAGGACTCCGAGTCGTGCTCGCGGGTTGTTCATCTTGATCACCTCGGGGTACGTACACGCCTCCTAGGAGGAGGTTTCAGCACGTGTCTCGGGCTGATCCCATCGTCC
>JBARQW010000073.1:0-8993 GCA_049643905.1 Bipolaricaulia bacterium | reverse complement strand
ATCTCGGAATGCAGACCGGGGCGTTGGTTCCGCTGTCAACGGGCGACTTCGGGTGGATGGGAGCGAAGGCCGACCTGAAGTTCTCGGTCATCGACGATCCGGAGACCTTCTCGCTGGCGATGGGCTTCGGCGCTGGGTATGGCGTCGAGTTTCTCAACTGGGGATTCTTCGGCGAGGTTCTCTTCAACATCAACTCGACGTTGCCGCTGTTCCTGGTGTACCAGCCGACGATCCCGCTCGAGGCGGACGGATTCGCCATCTGGCATCACATCGCCGGCGGGTTGAGACTTGCGATTTCGGACACGGCAGCGCTGATCTTGATTGTCGACTACAGGAACCCGCTGTTCAGCTTCGGCCTGGCGATTGAGATTGGCTTCTAGGTTGCTGTAGGCAACCTAGAAGCTCACGAGAAGGCGAAGCCTTCTCGTGGCTGGCGAGCTGGCGAGTGTTGAGATGAGAAGTAGGCGGCTTGGCTACGCCGAGCCGCCTTTCTCTTGGAGTTCAGCCAGGATTCTGCGGTCGGCGGTGGAGAGGGCGTAGGCGTCGATTCCGTCTAGGCCGACCCAGGCCCAGTCGGCGCACTCGATCGCCTGGGGATCTCCGCCCGTATGGCGGCAATGGTAGGCGTGCAGCGTCATTCGGAAGTGCGTGTAGGCGTGATCGAGCTGCATGAACGGCTCGATCACGTCAACGTCAATCGCCATCTCTTCGCGCAGCTCTCGGATCAGCGCCTCTTCGTGCGACTCGCCCTCTTCGACACGCCCGCCGGGGAATTCCCACAGCCCACCGAGCATGTCGTCTTCCTCCCGCTTTGCGATGAGGAGGCGAGCGTCCGGGGCGAACGGCACGCAGTTCCAGATGATCCCGGCAACGACATCGATGTGCGGGACCGCCTTGCGCGCTCGTCGCTGCGGGTAGACGCCCTCTTCTCCGGCGTGATGTGCGTCACACTCAGCTTCGAGCGGGCACTCGCGGCAGCGAGGCGTGCGCGGGAGGCAGATGCGGGTGCCGAGATCCATCAGGGCTTGGTTGAAGCGCGAAGCTTCGCTTCGCGGGAGAAGAAGCTCCGCCGTTCGGCGCAGCCTCTTCTTGGCTGCAGCTTGCGCCGGATCGCCGCCGATTCGGTAGAGACGCGCAAGGACACGAACGACGTTCCCGTCGAGGACCGGTTCGTCGAGTCCGAACGCGATGCTGGCGATCGCGCCAGCGGTATAGGGTCCGATCCCAGGAAGAGATCGGAGACCGGCCGTTGTTGTAGGAAGCTGGCCTTCGTGCTCCTTGACGAGGATCCGGGCGGCGCGATGGAGGTTCTGTGCCCGACGGTAGTAGCCGAGACCCTCCCACGCTTTCAGAACATCGTCGACCGAGGCGGACGCAAGCGACTCAACGGTCGGGAATCGCTCGAGGAATCGGCCGTAGTAGGCGAGAACGGTCTCGACTCGCGTCTGCTGAAGCATGATCTCGGAAACGAAGATCGCGTACGGATCACGCGTGTTTCGCCACGGGAGCTCTCGCGCCTCGACCGCGTACCACGCGAGGAGCTTCTCTCTGATCTTGCGAATTCTCTTCTCGTCTTCACCCATGGCTGAAAGAGAGACACGGCGACTCGGAAGATCCGAGCCGCCGCGCATCAAGAGGTCCTACGAATCGCGCACGAGGAGCTTCATGTACTCGCCGACGTGGTCGACCTCATCGAGCGCGAAGGTCGCGTCGATGATCTTGTCCATCGCGCCGTCGGTCATGGCGGCCGAGGCATTGGCACGGAACTTGTCGATCAGTTCCTCGTCGGAGAGCGGTCGCTCGGCTCGCCCTTTGGCGTGATCCTCTTGGACCGTGAACGACTGGCCGTCCTCGGTCGTGATCGTCACGATCGCTCGCTTGACCTTCGGGAAGAGCCCATCGATCTCAGGGTCGGCGACGACCTTGATCTTGGGAAGGGTCTCCCACACGAACGGATCGGTCAGCGCCGCCTCCTCGAAGTCAGACGGAAGGACGTTCCCCTTGCAGACCGCGACCGCGATGCAGTACGGGAGGCTGTGATCGGCTGTCTCCTTCGTCCGCGGCTCGTACTTCGTCGGGTCGGAAAGGATGTCGGCCCCCCGCTTGGTCGTCTTGACCAGCACTTCGCTCACCTTGTGCGGATCGATGCCGTTTGCGCTCATGACCTCGAGCACGGCCGTGATCGGCTGATGCGTCAGCGCTTCCGTCGGGAAGGCCTTGTAGCCGCAGTCGGTGATCAGGAACTCGCTGCCGAGATCGTCGAGCATCTTGGCTGGATCGAAGGCGACGTTGCAGATGACCTCGAAGACGCCTTCCTTCCCTTCGAACAGCTCGACCGGACCGGAATAGCCGGTCGCCGCGAGCATCGCTGCACGGACGCCGGCCTCGGTCGCCATCGGGTCGGCCGTATTCTTCATGTTCGTCAGGTGTCCGGCGACGACGCCCCCTAGAGTGAAGTGGCTCGATCCGGAGATTCCGCACGCGGCGACAGCCTGGTCTTCTGTCAGACCGAGCATTCGCGCCGCCACGAGCGGAGAGACGAACTGCGTCAGCGACGCGTGATGCCAGCCGACCTCGCGAACGCCGGGGTCGGCCGCCAGACACAGACGCATCTCGAGTTCGTAGCAGATCAGGATTCCGACGAGTACGTCCTTGCCGCTTAGACCCTTGTACTCGGCTGGCGCGAGGGCGGCGGGGATGATGTCCGACGGGTGCGATGGATCCTGCTTCCAGTAGATGTCGTTGTAGTCCATCGCCCGGATCAGGAGCGCGTTCATCAGCGCGGCGTTCCCTATGTTCGTCTTCGTCCCGTGGCCGATGATCGTCGCCTGCTCGGTCCCACCGAGCTTCTCGACGAACTCGTACGCCTGCTGCATGTCCTCGTGATCGAGCGCTGCGAGCGCACAGCCAACAGAGTCGAGCAAGAAGCGCTTGGCCTCCTTGACGGACGGCTCCGGGATCTGGTCGTACTGGAGCGACAGCGCGAATCGTGCCATCTTGCGGCTAATCGAGACGCCGGTGCTCGTGGACACCTTACGCCTCCTTCGCGGCCACCGCGATCGCTTCGGCCATCTCGGTCGTCGTCGTTGTGCCGCTCATGTCGTAGGTCTGGAGGCGACCTTCGCGGATGGTGTTCGCGACGGCGGCCTCGATCTTGCTCGCCTTCTCCGTCTCGCCGAGGTAGTCGAGCATCATCTTCGCCGAGCGGATCGTGGCGATCGGGTTGACCTTGTTCATTCCGACGTACTTCGGCGCCGAGCCGTGCGTCGGCTCGAAGACGGCGTAGTCGTCGCCGATGTTCCCGGCGCAAGCGAAGCCGAGCCCGCCGACGATCTGAGCGGCGAGGTCGGACAGGATGTCGCCGAACATGTTCGAGCTCACAAGCACGCCGTAGTTCTGCGGGTTCTTGACGAGCCACATGCACATCGCGTCGATGTTCGTCTCCCATAGCTCGATTCCCGGATATTCCTTCACCATCCCGCGCGCCTCGCGAATCATCAGGCCTGAGGTCTCGCGGATGACGTTTGGCTTCTCGGCCACGGTCACCGTCGGGTAGCCATGCTTCTTCGCGTACTCGAATGCGTCTCTCAGGATTGCGCGACAGCCCTCGCGAGTGAAGATGCGTGTCGAGATCGCCAGATCATCGTTGGCGACGGACTCGAATCGCTTCATTCTCGCGTGGGTCGCGAACGCGGCACGGACGTTGTCCGGTACCGGGTGCCATTCCACGCCGGCGTAGAGCCCCTCAGTGTTCTCCCGGAAGACGACGAGGTCGATGTCGTCGCGCAGGTTGAGCGGGTTGCCCGCGTAGGCCTTGCAGGGCCGCAGGTTCGTGTGTAACCCGAACAGCTGCCTCAGGCCGACAATCGGACTCGAGTAGACGATCCCTTTCCCCTGCAGCTCTGGGACCAGTTCGGCCGCCGCTTCGTCCTTCGGCTTCGACGTGATGGCGCCGAACAGGCAGCAGTCCGTCGATTTCAGCAGGTCGATCGTGCGGTCCGGAAGAGGATTCCCTTCCTTCTTCCAGAACTCCCACCCGATGTCGCCGTACGCATATTCCGCTTCGAAGCCGATCGCATCGAGGACGCGTTTCGCCGCCTCGATCACGTCACGACCGACCCCGTCGCCTGGCAGCAACGCAATCTTGTAGCTCATGAACCCTCCAACACCTCGTGAGTTGGCGGGATTATACTGGGGTTTGCTTGCGCTTCATCTTGTGCGAATCGGCAGTTTGGGAGGGGCGAATCCGGGTGCTTGGTTGAAGGTTGAGAAGTCTGCGGTGAGGTTGGCGAGCGCAAGGGCTGTGGTCGCAAGGGCTGGCGTCGGGTCTTGCATTGCAGCACTAGGATCTAGCAAGATTTGTGGCACACAAGCCTGATGGCTTCGGCACGCTTGACGACCTCTTGGGCCCCGCACGGCAGCTGTAGACAAAAAGCATACGATCGTATAAACTTCGCATACGGTGATGAGGGATGCTCTCAAAGCTGTTCGGCTCTGAAGCTCGTGTCAAAGTGCTCTCGCTGTTCATGCTGAATGCAGGCAGCGAATACTACCTTCGTGAGATCGCACAACGCACCGGCCTAGCGGTTCGATCTGTCCAGCGCGCGGTCGATGATCTATCCGAGATCGAGATCCTCGAACGAGAGAAACGAGGGAACTCGGTCTATTTCCGTCTGAGGGCGGAGAATCCGATCGTCCCTGACCTCAAGGCAATCTTCCTCAAGACGGTCGGTCTGGGTGACACGCTTCGCGAAGCGCTTGCGGAAGAGTCGCGGATTGAGGTGGCCTTCATCTGCGGCTCGGTGGCCAAGGGCGAAGAGACGGCTGCGAGTGACATTGACCTTGCACTGATCGGCGAGATCCGACCTAGAGCCCTAACTGAAGTGCTGACGAGCCTGGAGAAGCGCACGGGGCGCGAGATCAACGCAACGGTCTTCACGCTGGAGGAGTGGGGGGCACGGATTGCAGCGGGCGATCACTTCGCCACCACGCTCATACGTGAGCCGAAGGTCGTGCTCATCGGACACGGCACAGAGTTGAAGACATTGGGGCGTGCTCGCAACGACTAAGAAGCAACCGACCTCGCCGAACGAGATCCGCGCGCTGCTTGGGCTGGTCGAGCGCGATCTTGCACAGGCGGAGACGCCCGCGTGTTCGGGGTCGGATCTTGAATTGCCACATTCTCTGCGGAAGGGCCTGAGACAAGTCCTAGCGGTCTCTCCCAAATCCAAATGAAAAGGCCCTTGCGGGCCTTCTCACGCTCGCCCTACGCGGGCGATCCGCCTCCGGAAAACTGGATTTGGTTGGCCTTCTCGGCAAGTTCCGCCGGTGTCGGTGTTCTGCGATGGTAGGATGACGCATCGTCGGTGGCAATACCTGACTACGTAAGACGCGTAACGCACGATACGTAATCCCATGAATTCGTACTTGACGAGCTTCGGGTGAGTACGGTGTTCGGGGTCGGGTTCTGCATTGCCGCATGCTCTGCAGTAGGGCCTGGGCAAGTCCTGAGATCCGGCAGATTGCGAGAACGCAGAGGCGTCAGGATCAGACCGCTGCTTTCGCAACTCGGCGTGAGCGCAATGGCCGCACTCAAGGGGCGTGTGGCCATTCTCATCTCTCGGGCTCACAGGCCGGCGCAAAGGTCATCGAGCGGCGGATCGTGGGACTCGGCGAAGATCTCGAACGCGACGATCCGATCAAGCGATTCGCGGACGCCGGTCCGCTCGATCATCTCACGATAGGTGGCGTAGCAGTCCAGCGCGCTGCGGAACGCGTCCATGTCTTCGTCTGCCGCGACCATGACGCAATCGATCTCTTCCGCCGTCGAGCCGGAGAGGCGGTGCATGCCGGAGGCGGCTGTCGCCTGCTCCTCGGTGAGGGTGACGAAGGCAAGGCGTTGGAGGTATGAAGCGCCCGCACCTCGAAGCTCGACGAAGACACGCTTCACGACGGCGTGGGTCACCAAGTGGTCGTGGAACCCGCTGATCCCGTGGACGGGGTACGTGACGATGATGGCGGGTCGGGCGCGCTCGATGTGCGAGGCCACGGCGGCCTCGATCTCGCGCGGATCGAGCTCCTTGAGACCGCCGTCCGGGAAGTCGAGAACGGTCAGATCGGCGAGGCCAAGAACCTTCGTGACCTCTTCCATCTCGGCATGACGAACCGCGCCCATCTCCTCAATCGAGTAGCCGAGTCGGTGTCGCTCCTTCGTCGCGCCTCCCCTGGTCAACGTAAGCAGGTGCACGTCGTGGCCGGTGCGAACCTGAGCCGAGATGGCGCGGGCCGGTCCGAACGACTCGTCGTCAGGATGCGGGAATACATAGAGAATCTTCATCGGTGCACAGCACGTTGGTCTATCGTGGCCTTTCTTTTGTTCCTAGCCGCGGGGACCGATGCGAGCCTTTCGGAAGCGTGGGTTCCAACCGATTCGGCAATGCGCACGTATCGCATGGGCTCGGCGAGCCTATGCGATACGCAGGATCTCCTTGGCTCGATCGACTTGGTCAACCGTGATGACGACCTGGTTCTTCTCTACTCCCGCGTAGCAGGAGAGGACGTTGATGTGGTCGTGACGCAGCCGGCCGAGAAGCGTCGCCAGTTCTCCGGGATGGTTCGGAAGGTCGATGACCAGCGCCTCCCGCTCCTCGAAGTCGACCTTCTTCTCTTTCAGGATCTTGCGAGCCTTCCCATCATCGTCGGGCATCAGGCTGACGACGCCCTCATCGAGCACGGTCAGGCCGGCGATGCCTACGATGTTGACGTGTTCGTTTCCCATTGCCTCGGCGATCTCCACGAGAGCGCCTGGACAGTTGCCGATCAAGAAGGAGAACTCCTTCACGTCCATCACCTCCAGTGCGGACATGCTACCACGCGACGGCCGTGTACGGGAAGTCTCATGTGCGCCCGCGGCGCGCGGGCGATCGAAGGGGCTCCAACCGGAGCCCCTTCGTCTCTGCCTCGTTCGGAGGTACCAGCTACGAGGTTAGCGCATCGATGATCTCCTGCGTCAGGCTCTCTGCGCCTTCGTCACAGATTTGGACGAACAGGTCTCCCACGGCGATGATCACATGCTCGCCGACTGCCAAGTGAGGGCCGATCCACGGGACGACGTCGGCCAGATCGAAGTAGGCGGCGCTGTAGAGGACGATGTCGATCGTCTCCTCGTCGACGTACGTGCTGTCGGTCCAGATGCCGTCGCGGAGGTAGTAGGTTCGATCTTTCACGACGCGGAGTCGTTCGGCGTCGCTCCCCATGGAGACCGTCTCCGCCTGCGCCAGCTTCTGGATCGCCGACGCACCGCCGACGGCGGTCGCGCCGCTCTGGGGTGCGGCGGCCGCTCGGAGAGCATCGGCCATGTCCTCATCGGCGAGGACTTCGTCATCGATGAGGAAAGACGTGTACGGCGTGATGATTCCGTACGCTTTCGACAACGCGATCACTTCATTGACGAGTTCGTCGGACTCCCCGTAGATCCTGATCTGGTTCAGCAGATGCGCGATCTTCCTCCCCGCCCAGAGTCGTGGGAGGAACGAGGATTCGAGAGCGATGTCAGGGAAGGACTGAAGCGTCGTGTAGGCGGTCGATACGCCTTCGACTTGCCCAGACACGGTGACGCGTCCGTCGCCCTCGTCTCGGTACCGACCGAGGACGAGGAGCTGCGTCCCTCGGAACAGATCGGGGAGGACCCGGGGGAAGACGTCGAACGTGTCGATCCCCGCGATGTCGAGTTCGGTGTCGGCGAGGACCGGGGAGGCGATCTTCCGGTAGAACGCGGAGAGTGAGACTTCCAGGTTCTCCTCCGGGAGAACGTAGGTCGTCGTCCCCCGGTTCTCCTCGGCGAGCTGGTCGAGGAGAACGGTATTGACATCGTAGCCGACGCCGAAGACGAAGACCCTGGCAGAGAACAAGTTCGCGGCAAGAGCGTTCTCGGCGATGACGACCGGATCGGTCTCTCCCGCCGTCGCCTCACCGTCGGTCAGGAAGATAACGAATCGCGGCCGGTCGTTCTCTTCGAACAGCGGAAAGGCGACCGAGAGCGCCTCGTCGATGTCCGTCCCGCCTGTCGCGTCGAGGCGAGACGACCAGGCGATGGCGCTTCCGACTGCGCCTGGAGATACCGGCTCGAGTCCGGTCTGGTACGCCTCAACGTAGTCCGAGAAGGCAACCACGGCGAAGCGATCGTCGGGGTTGAGGTTTTCGAGGATGAAACGTAGAGCTTCCTTTGCCTGCTCGATCTTCTCTCCGCTCATGCTCCCGGAGCGATCGAGGACGAAGACGAGGTCCTTCGGAAGCGGTGCCGCGTCCGCCTCGACTCGGGGCGGGGTCGCGATGAGGAGGAAGAAGCCGTCCTCGCCCGGCGTCCGGTATGTCAGGAGTGTCATTCCGAGTTCCTCAGCCGACACGCCGTAGTAGAGAAGGAAGTCGTGACTCGGGAGAAGGTCGTGTTCCTCGTAGACGCCCGTGGCGCCAAAAGCGCCCGTCCGCTCGACCGTCATCCTGTGCGTCGGAGAATAGACGGCGGCGAGCGGAGACGTTGTCTCGACGTCGATCGAGATGTTGACCCGATCGAGAGGCCACGCGGAGAATCTCTCCGTATCGAGAGGGTAGCGATAGCGGTAGACGCCGTTCTCGGCGGAGAGAAGCTCGGTGTACGTGATCTCGATTCGACGTTCCCCGCCGTCGGGTATCGGGAAGATTCTGGCCGAGAGGGCGTCGCGGCCGATGTACTCGAGGAGCGCCGGATCGATCGCCCGGCGGACGAAATCTTCGTAGATCGCGCGTGCCTCGTCGGCGTTGAGAACCTGCGCCTCGAGGGCTTGTCCGTCGACCCACATCGTGAAGCTGGAGACAACGGCGCCCGGCGGGAGCGGAAAGATGTAACGTCCTTCAACGTCACGTCCCGTTTCGTTGCGGAACAACTGATCGACGTGCGTTGTCACGATGCCGTCGCGGATCGTCACGGTCACGTCGTGATAGACGATCGACAGCCA
>JBARQW010000072.1:0-3504 GCA_049643905.1 Bipolaricaulia bacterium | reverse complement strand
CTCTCGCGTCGAGCCAGCGTCGTGCTCGATGAAACGACGTCCGGCGCCTGCGTCGACCATCGATACATGACCAACGTCGACGGGATCTTCTCCTGTGGGAACGTGCTGCACATCCATGACCTCGCGGACTGGGCGTCGGACGAAGGCGAGCGTGCGGGCACCCATGCTGCTGCGTTCGCGCTCGGCGAGGATGTCGCTTCCGAGCGAGACCGCGTCAGGATCGAGCCGGGCGCCGGCGTTCGCTACGTCGTCCCGCAGACGGCGCAGCGCACGCCCGACGAGCTATTGCTCTCTTTCCGCGTCAACGAACCGAGCGACAATCGGACTGCCGAAGTGGTCGCCGGCGGCCAGGTCCTGGCAACTGAGTCCCTGCGGCATGCCCACCCGGCAACGATGGTTCAGATGAGGGTCCGCTGCGAAGACGGGCTCGACGTCGATCGGCTGGAGGTCCGTCTCGCATGACGATGAAGCCAATGACATGCATCCTGTGTCCGAACGGCTGCGAGCTCGACGTGAGCTTCTCGGGCGAACCGACGGCGGAGACGATCTCGGTCGAGGGGAGCCTCTGCGAGAAGGGCGAGGGCTACGCGCTCGAGGAGCTCCTCCATCCGAAGCGCACACTGACGACGTCGGTCCTCGTGCGAGGCGGAACTCAGCCCCAGACGAGCGTGAAGACGACGCGCCCGATTCCTCGGGGGTACGTCGTGGACGCTCGGGAGGCGCTACGCGACATCGTGCTGGACGCCCCCGTTGCGATCGGCGATGTCGTTCTCGAAGACGTCGCAGGAACCGGCGTCGACGTCATCGTCACACGATCTGTCGAAGGCTGCGCTACGGGCAGCTAGGAAGAATCACGCGGCGATTCTTGGGCTGGGTGGCTTTCGAGAGGAGGAGGGACCGGCGATGCCGGGACCCTCTCGCTGACCGTATACTGGCTGAAGTGATCCCGGGAGGTGCGAGTGCGTTGAGCTCTCGATTGAGCGTCATCCTGTTCTTGGTCCTGTTGTTCATTGTGCTGATCGCGCAGAACACGGGCGAAGCTTCCATCACGTTCTTGTTCTGGACAGCGACGATGTCGCGGATCGTTCTGCTCGCGATTACGTTCCTCGTGGGGATCGTCGTCGGTTTCCTCATCGGCCGTCCTTGGAGGCGCCGAAAGGGAGAGTTCGCCAAGGTAGAGAAGACACCCGAAGAGCCTGCTCGGAGCGACTGAGAGGGCCGCGATGGGCTGTCTGTGTAGCGTATCAGGCCGCGAGACCGAAAGGTGCCTCACCCGCATGCAACGAGGACGAAGGAGCCTGTCGAAGACTCCCGTACTGCCATTGGCTGTCCTTCGGACAGCTTGCGAGAACGCCAGCGTTCTCGTAGCGAGGCGACTCCGTATAATGTGGCCGCGCATCCAATGAGGAGAGCCATCATGAGAAGCGAGTTCAGCGTCATCATAGAGCAAGATTCCGCTGGCACCTACGTTGCTTCGGTTCCGGCACTGCGCGGCTGCCATACACAGGGAAGGTCGCTTGATGAGGTCATGGAGAGGATCCGCGAAGCAGCCGCACTCTGTATCGAGGAGCAAGGTGGGGACGCGGAGGCTCTCGACTTCGTCGGGATTCAGCAGATCTCGGTCAGTTCATGACGCGGCTTCCGCGCCTCACGGGTGAAGAGCTGATCAACATTCTCCAGAAGGCCGGCTTCTCCAGTGTACGAATTCGAGGAAGTCATCACTTCCTGCGTCATCCGGATGGCCGAGTGACAATTGTGCCGGTACACAGCGGCGAAACCATCGGTCCCGGTCTTCTGTCCAAGATCCTGCGCGATTGCGAACTCTCTCGTGACGAATTCCTGGAGCTTCTGTAGGTAGAGCCGTCGAGCAGCGAGTCTCTCTGACCTTCAGGGATGATGGCCGGCAGCCCTCGCGCGACTCTCTGAGCTTCCACCTAAGAGAGGAGCCCCCGAATCTGTCGATTCGAGGGCTCCGGTACTTCTATCGCTAGGATGGCTGCGCTATCCGACGACCTCTGGTCGCTCGGGAACATCGTAGAGGATGTCATCGAGCGGATGCCTGTAAAGGCCCTGGGCTAGTCGGTTCTGGTCGAAGTAGTGGCCCATGAAGCCGATCGAGCGGCCGAGGACGAACAGGGCGTTGAACGTGCCCATCGCGATCATCTGATCGATCTCGGCGTCGGAGAACTCGAGCTCCTTGAGCAAGTCGACCAACAGGACACCGATCGTGCCGTCGACGTTCAGAATCAGGTTGTTCTTCTTCTGCGTCGTGACGGCCTCCACGCTGAGCGCGAAGTTGAGCACGGGCGTGTCCTTGAAGTTCGCCTTGGCGAAGTTCTTCATCAGCTCGACGCGCTTGTCCGGGTTCTCCAGGGTCTTCAGCTTGTGGCCGATCCCCTGGATCCGGATGTTCTTGTCCTTCATGTGCGCGATGAACTCACGCGGAGCAAGCGCATTCCGTAGTCCGTAGAGGAAGTGCTCGGCTGCGCCGTTGACGGCTCCGCCGAACCGCGGGCCGATGGTCAAGATTCCGGTGACGAGCGAGCTGATCAGGTCCTTGCCTGCCCGTGCGCTGACGATCGTGTTGTGTGCCCCGGAGACCGCCGCTCCGTGATCGGCGATGATCTGGATGACCATCTCGAGAAAGTCGCGCGCGTACTGCGGGATCTCCTTCTTGAACCACAGGAGTCCGATGACGCCGCCGATCCCGAGCTTCCGCTCGATTACCTCGTCGATCGGCACGCCGCAGTAAGTGTGCACATCGCCCGACTCATCGCAGATCGTCGAGATGAAGCTCGTGGGCTTCCGGACGAGGCCTTCGGCCTTCGCCTGTTTGTAGTCCATCGGGATCGCCGGCGGCTCTGTGTCCGCGGCCGGAGCGATCGTCCCGTCGGCGACCAGCTTCTCGTACGTCTCCTTGATCTTGTCCGCGTAGTCGTCGAACGATTCCGGAACGACGACCCCAGCCTCGCGAAGAGCCCGGTTCTTGGCATCGGCCGTCTCCGCGTCCGAGTCGGCCTTGGCGCCGGCGTGCCCGAACTGCACCTGGCCGGGCAGGATCTTGGCGCACGTACCGGTCGACCACATCACGAGCGGCTTGCTCAAAGCGCCAGACTTCACAGCTGCTGCGATCTCGTGCTCGGCCGTTCCGCCAACCTCGCCGAGGCAGACGAGCATCTTGATGTCGGGATTCGCCTCGTAGCGGATCAGGTGGTCGAGCAGACTCGCACCAGGATGGGCGTCCCCGCCGATGGCGATTCCTTCGTTCACGCCGTCGGTCGCGCGGGCGAGGATGTTGTACGCCTCGTTCGACATGCCGCCGGAGACGCTGACGAATCCGATCGAGCCAGGGCGATAGAGCTTGGCCATCTTGATGTTGTCCATCGTGCCGGCGGTGTTGCCGATCTTGAACGCGCCGGCCTTGATCCCGCCGACGGTAGCCGGCCCGATGATCCACTTCGACTTCTGTTTCGCCGTCGCCGACAGGATTCGAGCCTGGCGCTC
>JBARQW010000071.1:0-2382 GCA_049643905.1 Bipolaricaulia bacterium | reverse complement strand
TTCCGAACGTTCTTGGCCGAAGGCGTCTGGCTGGGGCTGATTGGCGGGCTATCGGGCGTCGGCGTGGGCGTCGGCGTGGCACTGATCTTCAACGCCGTCGGCTTTGCCTGGACGCCGCCGGGGGCGGCGATCCCTCAGGCGATCCGACTGCAGCTCAGTCTGTCGACCCTCTTGATCCCGTTCTTCACCGCACTGGGTGCGACCCTGGTCAGCGCGATCTACCCGTCCAGAAAGAGTGCACGCACGCGAATCGTTGATGCCCTCAGGAGTGTATGAGCAGCGTGAACCGGGAGAACTGAAAGGACAACCATGAACATGATGAAGATGACAACCGTCCTGCTCCTTAGCGTGCTGGCCCTCACGGTTGGAGCACTTGCGCAGGAGACCATCAGCGACGATGAGCTGCTTGGGGCTTTTGACGACGTCCGTTTCTTCGATGCCGATGTGACGTCGCTTCGAACGCGGATCATCTCCGAGACATCAGATGAAGTCCGCGAAGCCGAAGTATTTCTCCTGTTCGGTGAACTGGATGGCGCCGACGCCAGTCGGATCGAGTTTCTGTCCCCAGAGGAACTTGCTGGACAGATCTACATTGCGACGGCCGATGGGACCTTCTTCTTTGGTCCCGATCTTGACGAGCCCCTCAAGGTCGGTGGCAACACGGCCGTGTTCGGTGACTCCGCCGTTGCGCAGACGGCGGGCATCCGCTTCGCGGACGACTACACGATCGAGGAGCGACGCACGGTGACCGGAGAGGATGGTGTCGAAATTCTTGAAGTGGATCTCGTCGCGGTCGACTTCACTGTGGCCTTCCAGGCCGCCACTGTGAAGGCCGATCCAGAGACGTTCCAGCCGATCTCCGTCGTCCTCTATGCCATCAGCGGACTTGCCTTCTACGAGGTCTTCTACGAGGAGTACGTCACACGTGGCGAAGACGACGTCTACGTGAGCATTCAGCGGATCGAGAATCGCATCCTCGTCGACCGGCTCACGGTCTCTGAGATCCTCGAAATCGGCACCGAGGCGCTCGACGCGGCGCTGTTCGACCTTACCCAGTTGGGCGCCGAACCGTAGCGGACTGGCGTCTCGAAAGTCGTCTTCGTCAATCGGTGCTTCCTTGCAGCCAGAGTTTGAGGCCGCGCAGCGTGAGGAACGGAACGTGCTCGTCGATCGCCTCGAGTTCTCGGGCGAAGAGTTCGCCTTTCCCTCCCGTCGCGATGACGCGTTCGATCCCGGGATGCTCGTCTCGGAACCGACCGATCAGGCCGGCGACGAGATCGAGATAGCCCAGAACGATTCCCGCTTGCAGGTTCTCGGTCGTCGTCTTCCCTGTGACGGACTCCGGTACGTCGAGCGGGATCGAGTGAAGCTGCGCCGCCTGATCGGTGAGCGCTTGCGCGGCGAGCTGCATTTCGGGCGCGATCGCGCCGCCGAGGAAGGCTCCGCCTTCTCCTACGAGGTCGAAGTTCGTCGCCGTGCCGAAGTCGATGACGAGACACGGACCGCCGAACAGGGCCTGTGCGGCGATCGTGTTGGCGATCCGGTCGGCGCCGACCGCCTGAGGCTCCTTGACGTCGAGCCGGATCCCGCAATTCGCCGGCGTGAGGAATCGAGGCTCGACGCCGAAGACCTTCTCCAGGCCACCTTTGAGCGATCGATGGAGAGACGGGACGACGGAGGCGATGGCGATCGCATCGATCTCATCGGGCGTGTGCTCCGTGTCTTGGAGGAGCCCACGCATGAGGATCGCAAGCTCGTCGCACGTTCGGTTTCGATCGGTCGTCAGCCGCCAGTGCTCCACGAGTACCTTCTCGGCGAACAGGCCGAGGACGGTCTGCGTGTTCCCCACGTCGCCCACGAGAATCATCCGATCAACCTCTCTCCCGGTGGCAGGACCACGTTGTCTATGAGTCTGGCTCTTCCCACCCGGGCAGCCAGTGACACGAGACCCTTCCGATCGACCATTTCCAGCTCCCCCAGTGTATCGACGTCGGCGATGCTGACGTAGATTGGCTGAAGCAGAGCTTCAGCTTCGAGAATCTCCCTCATGGCATGACGGAGATTCTCGGCATTGCGTTCTCCACAGGAGTACAGGCTCTCTGCATGCTTGAGAGAACGGCTGAGTGCGAGGGCTGCCTGCCTCTCTTCCGGTGACAGGTACGTGTTGCGGCTGCTCATCGCCAGACCGTCCGGCTCGCGAACGGTCGGCGCGACGACGAGTTCGATGTCGAAGCCGAGATCCTCGACCAGTCGACGGATGACGAGGGCCTGCTGGGCGTCCTTCTGCCCGAAGACGGCGATCTGCGGCTCGATGACGTTGAACAGTTTCGCGACGACGGTCGCCACACCCCGGAAGTGCGTTGGGCGTTGGGCGCCTTCGAG
>JBARQW010000070.1:0-21645 GCA_049643905.1 Bipolaricaulia bacterium | reverse complement strand
GTGTTCAGGTCGTCGTCCATCGATGCGGCGAAGCGCTCGCGAAACGTATCGAGGGACTCGATGAACGTTAGTCCGGCGTCTTCCGGCTCGCCGTCCGGCATTGCCCGAAGCTCTGCGTCGGCGTCGTCGACGAAGGTGCAGATTCGGCCGAGACCCTCCTGCGCGACCCGCAGACCGTCCTCCGAATACTCCATCGGCTTGCGGTAGTGACGCGACAGGTAGAAGTAGCGGACGGTTTCCGGGCCGAAGGCGGCGAGGACCTCATGTGCATACGCCAAGTTGCCGACGGATTTCGACATCTTGTCGCCGGCGAACGACAGCATCCCGTTGTGCATCCAGAACCGGAAGAACGGCTTACCGCTCGAGGCTTCTGCCTGGGCGATTTCGTTCTCATGATGGGGGAAGATCAGATCATTCCCGCCGGCGTGGATGTCGAGATGGTCCCCAAGGTACTGATGAGAGAGGACGACGCACTCGGTGTGCCATCCAGGGCGCCCGTCGCCCCACGGCGAAGGCCACTTCGGTTCATCGGGCTTGGCCGCTTTCCACAACGCGAAATCGAGCGGGTTCTCCTTCTTCTCCGACGCCTCGACCCGCGAGCCTGCTTCTTGATCGTCCAGCCTGCGTCCGGAGAGTTTCCCGTACTCGGCGAACGCCGTGACGCGGAAGTAGACATCGCCGTCCGCCTCGTAGGCGAAACCTTTGCCGACGAGGTCGGCGATCAGGGCGATCATCCCGGGGATGTGCTCGGTTGCCAGCGGGCTTTCCGTCGGAGGAAGGACGTTGAGTCCTTCGAGGAGGTGGAAGAACGCGTCCGTGTAGGACTTGGCGATGGACTCCACGGCTTCGCCGGTCTCGATCGATCGGTTGATCAGCTTGTCATCCACGTCGGTGACGTTCTGGACGTGAAGGACGTTCCAGCCCTTGAAGCGCTCCATGTACCGTCGCAGCGTGTCAAAGACGATGATCGGACGAACGTTTCCGATGTGGATGTGGTCATAGACGGTGGGGCCACAAACGTATAACCCCACAGTCTTGTCGTCTTGCGGACGGAACGGTTCAGTCGTCTTGGTGAGCGTGTTGTAGAGCTTCATCTGCCCCCACCTCCTTTGCGTGCGATTATAGAAGAGGCTTGAGAGACGTACCATCAGCCTCTTCTCAGAGCCGGTTGCGGAGCTCGACGGGGAGCAGGAGGTTCACCGCCAAGCGGAATCTCATTGGCCGGGGCTGACCTCACTGTAGGAGAGGCCTGAGGAACGTGCCATCAGCCTCTCCTCAGAGCCGATTGCCGAGTTGCATGGAGGTCCGCAGTTTCTCCGTCAAGCGCGATCTCATTGGCCGGGCCAACCTCCTTGTAGGAGACGGCGCTTCGTGGTACCACGATGCAAGCCGTCCGGCTACACTTACCTCGTGACGACGATCGACTATCTGATCACCGTGGCCCTCTCGGCGGCCCCGATCGCCGAACTGCGTGGGGGACTCCCGTACGCGCTGGCGCGGGGGCTCCATCCCGCTGCCGCATTCTTTCTTGCGGTCGCGGCGAACCTGCTGATCGTGCCTGTCATCCTGCTCGGACTCGGGATCGCGGAGCGGCTTCTGCGACGCTGGCGGCCGGCGGAGCGCGTTCTCGACGCGGTCTTCGCGCGGACGCGGCGCAAGGGGAGACTCGTGGAGCGCTTCGGGAACATCGGGCTGATCTTGCTCGTCGCAATTCCCCTTCCGGGCACGGGGGCCTGGACCGGCGCGATCGCGGCCGTGCTGCTCGGGGTCCCCGCGCGAAGAGCCTTCTGCCTGATCACGCTCGGTGTGTTGATTGCCGGGACGTTGGTCCTCTTCGCGAGCCTCGGAGCCTTTCGGCTGTTTGGACTTGCCTAGCCACTGCCATCGATGTGGTTCTAGGTTCGCTGCGGGCGGACGACGTATCGCGCGAGGACGGGGAACAGGACAACGCCGAGCGCGAGAAACGACAGCACGATGACCCAGAAACGGAGGAGCGACATTTCCTGGACGCCGGTGACAAATCGCATTCCCTCGGCCAAGTAGGTCAGAGGAAGCCCCCCGCTCAGTGTCCTGAGGAATCCTGGCATGAACTCGATCGGGAAGTAGATGCCCGAGAGGAACATCATCACCATCGCCAATACGTTGGCGACGTTTCCTGCACTCGACGGCTTCCGCACGATCAGAGCGATTACGGTTCCGAGGCCCATCATCCCGAGTGTCGCACACCCCACGAGGGCGGAGTAGGCGAACCAGTCGAACGAGAACGAGAGATCGAAGATGGCGACGCTGACCAAGAGCGTGACGAGTGTCGAGATGTAGACGACGACCAGCCGAACGACCGCGATGGCCCCGAGAAGCGCGACCGGCGCCATCGGCGTGACGATCATCCGATCGAGGGTCTTCCGCTCCTTCATCGCGGTGAGGTGTCCGGAGACGGCGAACAGGCCGGACGCCAGGATCGAAAACGCGACGATTCCCGGAACCATCAGGTTGAACCATCGGGTCGACGCTTCGCTGCCGACGTGGATTGACTCGACCGGGAGAACCGACTCAAGGCCCTGGCGGCGAAGGTTGAACGCGTCCGTGATGCCGAGTGCGATCTGCTCGAACGTGTAGTTCTCTTGCACGCGGTTCGGGTGGTACAAGAACTCGAGTTCGGTGCCATACCAGATGAGGCCGAAGTCGACGGCGCGATCGGTGACCGCCGCGGTGAGGGCCGAATCGACATCGAACTCCGTGATCGTGTCGATGCCGCTCTCCGTCAGGACGTAACGGAGGTCCGCGTCGGAGGATGCCGACGTTTCGAGCAGGCCGAGTTTGACCGAGGGCGCATCGACGTCGCCCATCACGAATCCGAAGATCAAGATGAAGATGAGCGGGAACAGGAAGGTGAAGAAGACGGTCGCCTTGTCTCGCAGAAAAATGGCCGTCTCCGCACGAAGCAAGGCTCGGAACGCGCTCATCGTCCCACGTCCCAGCGGAGTCGCCAGGCGGCGATTCCCGACGATACGGCGATCCATGCGAGCGGCACCGCGACGACGAGGCTTGTCGGGAAGATCCCGGATTCGACGCCCACGCTTGCTCGAAGCCCATCGATCAGGTAGCTGACGGGGTTGGCGTAAACGATCGCCGCCAGGAAGACGGGCAATCCGGCGATCGGGAAGAAGAGGCCGGAGAGGAACATCATCGGCATGTTGAGGACGTTGGCGATCGCCATGCCGGAGTTCGCCGTCTTCGCGAGCGATGCGATGAGGAAGCCGAAGGCCATGAACGTTGCCGCGGCCAGCACGAGGTAGAGTGCAGGCTGCAGTGCGGCAAACGAGATCGACGCGCCGAGCGCGTATCTCCCAATCAGGAACAGAAGGGCGAACTGGAGGGCGGAGAGGCACAAGTGGCCGATTGAGAGCCCTGCCAGGAAGCGCGGAACGGAGAGCGGCGTGACCCAGTATCTGCGCAGCACACGTTGATCGCGGGAGAAGAGAATGGCGCCGGGGATGCCGAAAAGCCCGTTGGTGAAGAGACCCATCAGGATGATCCCTGGGAGAAGGAAGTCGATGTAGCGTGTTTCGCCCTCTTCCGATCCGACCCACGTGGCCCGGCTCGGAATCACCTGTGCGTTGTCGAAGCGGCCGGCGCGCGCGAGCGTCTCCCGGTCAACGCCGGCGAGGATCTGATCGATGATCGATGTTGCCATGCCGGATGTAGCGTTCCCTTCGCTGAAGTAGATGGCCAGAGAGATCTCGCTTGACGGTGAAGACAGAGCGCCGGCCGCCGCGAGGCGGCCTTCGATCCCTCTGCTGAAACCGTCCGGGATGGCGATGACGGCCGCTCGTCGACCGCGACGCACGGCCTGCAGCTCCGATTCGAGGAACTCCGTCGGATCGTCGCTCGGCCCGGGCCTGCGCAACGTGAAGAGTGGTTCCTCGCCCGCGGTTCGGGCGATGGACAAGCCCGCGAATACGCCCTCAATCATCTCAGCGAACCCTCCGTCGTGATCGAAATTCACGAGCGACACTTCGAAGTTGATCTCGCCCTGTTGGCCGATCTGACCGAAGACGAGCGAAAGGATGACGAGGATGAAGACCGGGAAGATCAGGAACCAGAAGAGGGTGACTTTCTCGCGAAGAGCGGTGGAGATGTGGGTTCGGGCGATGCGAATCACGTCCCTCACTCGCGCAGGCTCCTTCCGGTGAGCGAGAGGAAGACGTCCTCAAGATTCGGCTGTCGCACAGACATGTTCGCTAGGGGGATCTGTCGATCCCTTGACCAGGCGAGGAGCGCCTCCATGCTTTCGACCAGGCTCTCGGTCTCCACGGAGACCAGATCGACTCCCGATCGCACGTTCCCTGCGGTAGTCCCCAGGTCGGCGAGGTCTTCGTCGCGGACACCGTCGGCGGCGAACTCGATGATCGTCTCCTGGCCGAGTTGCGCGGTCAGATCCCGCGGCGAGCCCTCGGTGATCAGTTTCCCGTGATCCATGATGCACACGTGATCGGAGAGGGCCTCGGCTTCCTCCATGTAATGGGTCGTGAGGATGATCGCGACGCCGGTCTCCTTGAGGTCCGTAACCACCGACCAAACGTTCCGTCGCGCCTGAGGATCAAGGCCGGTCGTCGGCTCGTCGAGGAAGACCAGTTCAGGGTCGTTGATCAATGCGGCGCCAATCGCCAGACGCTGCTTCTGGCCGCCGGAGAGGTTCTTCACGTACGTGCCGGCCTTCTCCGTGAGCGAGACACGTTCGAGCATCTCATCGACGTCGCGGGACGCCTGGAAGAACGAGGCGAACAGCGCGATCACCTCTCGAGCCTTCAGATAGGGCTCGAAGTTGCCTTCTTGGAGGAGCACGCCGAGCCTCTGCTTCGTCGCACGGTCGACGCGTTTGAGTCGCTCCCCGAAAATCTCGATCTCGCCGGAATCGGGCTCGCGAATACCCTCGAGGATCTCGAGTGTCGTCGTCTTCCCCGCTCCGTTCGGGCCGAGCAGCGTGAAGACCGCGGCATCCGGGACGGAGAACGAAACGCCGTCGACGGCGTGCACGTCGCCGTAGTGCTTGGTGAGGTCGGTTACTCGCATCAGAATGGAATCGTCCAGTCGGATCACCTCGCTTTTTTGCGGCATCGTATCGTGCCGTCGACGAGAGCCCAACGCAACCTTCAGCGATGCGAGGATTCGCGCCTTCCCGCCACGAGGGCCGACAGGCTCTCGGCGATCCACGTCGGTCTGATCTCGCTCTCATCAGCCATCGCGCCATCCGTGACGCCGGTGAGAACGAGAGCGGTGTCGAGACCGGCCTCGTTCCCTCCTGCGATGTCCGTCTCCAATCGATCGCCGATCATCAGGACGGACGTCGAGTCTCCATCCAGCAGATCGAGTGCGGCTCGGAAAGCAATCGGAGACGGCTTCCCGACGACCACTTCAGGGCGGAAGCCCATCCCCGCAAGAGCGCCGATGATTGCTCCGGCTCCGGGACGGAGGCCATCGGGAACCGGGAGCGTCGGATCGGTGTTCGTCGCCAGAAGCCGGGCACCGGCAGAGAGGGCTCGAAGCGCGTCCGCGAGTATCGCGTAGTTCATGCTTCGATCGATCCCGGCGACGAGCCACTCTGCGTCCTCAGCACGCTTGCTTGGGCGGTGGCCGGCGAGTCGCAATTCCGCCTCGAGCCCGGCCTCTCCGACGGTCCAGAACGTGACCGCGCCGCCTTCATTCGCTAGGTGCTGGGCGGCGACGAAGGAGCTCGGGACGACGTCCTCAGGATCGACGGTGAAACCCAACCCGGTGAGCCGATCGGCGAGGTCCTTTCGGGTTCGACTCGAGTTGTTCGTCAGCAGGATCGTGCGGCCTTGCTCCTGAAGGCGGCGATGTCCGAGGACGGCCCCGTCGAGCGCTTCCGAACCGCGAACGAGAACCCCATCAATGTCGAGGAGGAAGGCGTCGTATCGTCCGAGAAGGTCAGGTTTCGTCATGCGGGTACAGTACTCGAAAGCTCCGGATCCCGCATCCGGTGGCGCTTCGCGTCAGGCGACCGAGAGGAGAGCGTAGATGAGCAGGAAGCCAGCCAGGATGACGAGGGTTCCCTCTTCGATCCGGAAAATGCTCTGAGGGAGGCGGAATCGCCGCTTCCTGAGGAACCGGTGGAGAATGACTCCGATGAGGATCGCCGAGCCCGCCTCCACGTAGGCGGGCCAGTGCCATGTGGCGGACAGGAGGGACCGCGGAACGACGAAGACTGAGAGGGGGAGGAAGAGGACGACGGCACCTCCGAGCCAGGCAAAGGCCAAAGCGCGGTTCCATTCGATGTGTCCGGAGGATCGACCTACGAGAAGCGGGATCAGCTTCGCGAACGCGGCGGCCGTCCCGACGGAGATCAGGCCGACGGCGGCGTGAAGCAGAGTCGGGTGAATGGACGACTCGAGGATCGTCTTCGCTGTGAATCCGGCAAGCGGCGGGATTCCGACGATCCCCAGGACGCCAACGATGAGAGCGGCGCGCGTTGCGCCAGGAATCAAGCGTCGGCTCGAAACGAGCATCCGCACGTCGGAGCCTCCGACAATTCGCGCTGCCTCCCCGACCGCGAGGAACAGGAGCGCCTTGAACAGGCCGTGGGCAACGGCGTAGTTGAGAGCGCCGATTCGGGCCGCTTCCGTCCCCGCCCCGAAGCCGATCAGCAGGTATCCGATCTGCGAAAGTGTGCTGAATGCCAGGAGTCTCTTCGCGTCGTGCGTCTGGATTGCGTAGAGGATCCCCAGGAATGCGGTGGTGAATCCGAGCACGGTGAACGTCAGGCTGAGAGGGAAGACCTGCGAGAGCCGAAAGAGCGCAACGATGCCCATCTTGATTACGACGCCCGACAGAAGAGCGGAGACGGCTGGCATTGCGCGGGCGTGCGCAGCCGGCAGCCACAGGGAAAAAACGAAGACTCCCGCCTTGACGGTGACCCCTCCAACGAGGAGCGCCGCGGCGAGGCGAACCCATGGCGCGCTCGGATCTGTCGCGATTCGCGCGGCGAGCGTGGCGAGGTCCAGGGTCTGCGTGTGGTAGTAGACGACGGCGATGCCGAGAAGGAAGAGGCTCATCCCGAGTGAGCACAAGACGAGATAACGCAAGCTTGCCCAGATCTGCCGAGGTCGGCGCTCGTAGCCGACGAGGAGGAAGCTCGCGAGGGTGAGGAGTTCGAGAATGACGTAGGCGTTGAACAGGTCCCGCGTCAGCGCCATCGCGTAGCTCGCGCCGATCAGCAGGTGAAGGAGCATGAAGAAGTAGGGACGGAGCGAGTCCTTCCACGTGTAGAGGACGACGGCGACCCCGAGTCCCCACGTTAGAGAGGCAAACGTCAGAGCGATGCGGTCGCCGACGAAAGCGATTCCGAGTCCCTGACCCCATCCACCGAGGACGAGCAGACTCGGAGAACCCTCCACCAGTCCGAAGATCAGGCGTGCAAGAAGGGCGGCGTCGGCCACCAGAGCGAGAACCGCGAAGAGGCGACTCGTTCGTCCGGAGGCCATCGAAAGCCCGCCGAAGAGGAAGCGCGTGAGCGGGAGAAGGATCAGCTCCATGTCTCCTCCTCCGCGGCCGTCTCTCGTTCGATCCGGTGCGAATCGGTCGTGTGGTATCTCTCGACCAGGAGCATGACATAGACGAGAGCGAGCGCGAGAATGGCGAAGTTGATGACGATCGCGGAGAGCACGATCGCCTGCGGAAGCGGATCAACGATTGCCGCCACGGCCGGTCCCCCGAGGAGCGGGGGCGCTCCGTCTTGGCGTGTGCCGAGCGAGACCAGACAGAGGATGGTCGCGCTGTTGATCAGACCGAGTGCGAGGAGCTTCACAACGAGATCTCGACGGAAAACCATCCCGAGCAGTCCGATCCCGAACAGGACGATGGAGATCGTCACGCCGTTTAGTCCGACCATCAGATCTCTCCTCTGTGATCGACGAAGTGACGCACGATGACCCAGCTTCCGATGAAGACCTTCACGCCGATCAGCCCGTTGTAGAGAAGGATGCTCCCTCCACTTCCGAGGCTGCCCGGCCTTCCCGGTGGGAGCAGATCCGACATCGGTAGGCGGGCGAAGAGGACCGGAGCGACGGCGAGAACCAGGATGCCGAGAAGGGCTCCCCACTCGATCCTCTCAAGAAGCAGCCGGCCGAATCGAGCGGCGACGACGCTTGTGCCGAGTGCGATCGCAGCGAGCAGCAGGCCTGTGCCGGCAATGACGCCGCCGCTGAAGCCACCGCCCGGCGAGAGATGCCCGTGGACCGTGACGTAGATGCCGATGAGTAGGATTAGCGGGAGCAAGATGTCGGCGGCGACGCGAACGACCCGCGATTCCGGGATCGACTCGACCGGTTCAGGGTGGCCCCGTGCCGTGAGGTAGAAGTGGACGCCGAGGACTGCGACGGCGAAGACGAGAACCTCGAGAAGGGTGTCGAACAGCCGCGCGCCGAGGTAGATGGACGAGACAATGTTGACGGCTCCGGTCTGCCGCGCAACGTCGATCCACCGCTCGGTGCCGACATCGCGAGATCCACGGAAGCCGAACGCGGTCAGAATGACGGTGCAGAAGGCGGCGATGAGAAGAACTCCGACAATGACCCGTCCGACCGATGTTCGTCTCACGGGAAGTGTCTCCGGATCAGGCTGTCCAGATCGCCTGATTCCTTCATCCGCGACAGAATGGCCTGAAGCCGCCTGTGGAGGTCTTCGCGTGACGGGGAGACAAGGAACGTGTAGGAGAGCGTTCCTTCCTGCCTATCAACGTCATACGCGTCGAGACTGTGTCGCGAGAGCGCGAGGAACCGCGCGAGGTCGAGGCTGACGGAGACGGGGGCTCCGGCGCGCACCGCGTCGATCACGTCGGAGACATAGCCTCGGAACGAGGCGTCAGCTTCGGGTCGCGCTCCCGTGCGGGGTCCGCTCACGACGAAACGAGCCGTTTGGAGGTGCTCCCGGGTTTGCAGGAGCCGTCCGTCAGAGTCAGCGGCAACGAGCCCGCCGGCCCCGATATCCGCTTCGCCCCGCGAGACAGCTGCCGCAACCTCTTCGTGCGGGACGAAGACGATGACGAGGTCGAGGCCGGCGTCCTTCGCGAGACGGTCGAGGATCTCCCACTCGAGTCCCGAGATTCGCTCGCCCGCTCGCTCTAGGAGGGCGGGCACCTCACTCGCTGCGACGGTGAGCCTGCCTGTCTTCCGAATGGCGAGGACGTAGATGAATGTGACGAGGGCAGCCCCGATCGCCGCTTCGGTGATGGCAACATCCGGCGCGTGCGAGAGAAAGAAGACGGAGGCGAGGAGCATGCTGAACACGGCCATGCCGATGATCGCATTAAGGCGACGGCGCTGGACGAGCGCGAAGCCCGCTGTGACTGGGAGTAAGACGAGGAGGACGAGCTGAGCGGTCACGGCTCCTCGCTTCCTTCGTGACCGCGATGGCCTCGAGTGAACGCGCTCTTTGCGATGCTGTGCGTGGCGATCGGGTTCGTCAGCAGGAGCAGGAAGAGAAGGAGAATGAGCGTTGCGTCATGCGGCTGCCAGCCGCCCGAGACGATCAGCCCGATCAGAATCAAGGCCGTCCCAACAGTATCGGAGACTCCGCTGGCCTGCAGCCGTGAGTAGACGTCCCGGAAACGCAGGATTCCGAGTGTGCCGATCAGCACGAAGGCGGCCCCCAGGCCGGAGAGGATCAAGCTCGTCATCGGTTCGCCCCCCCCCGTTCCATGAACCGCGCAAGGATCACGACGCCGAGGAAGCTCAGTGCGACATAGACGACGGCGACGTCCAGAAGCGCGGAACGGCCGGTCCCGACCGCAGTGATCGCGAGGAGAACGAGGACGCGATTCGCGGCCGAGTTGTAGGAGAGGAGCCGGTCCCACGGGGTCGGGCCTCTCAGCAGGCGGCCGAGGACTGCGACGAGCGAGATGAGGAGGACGGCCTCAACGATCGCCATGCTCTCCTTGGGGAAAGAGCGCGAGGACTCGGCGCTCGATGGATTCCTTCACCGTGCGCCAGTCGCCCTTCCCGTCTCGCGCTTGTAGCCAATGAAGGTAGACCACGTCTCCCTCGACGAGGAGAGAGATCGTCGAGGGCGTCAATGTGATCGAGTTGAGAAGCACGAACTGCCCCAGGGGATGAGAGACTCGCACTGGAAGGGCCATGAGGCGTCCCTCCCCCTTGCCGGAAAGGATCAGCCAAGATGTGAAGAGCGTCGAGACGATGAGGCGGTAGAGGAGCGTGAAACCGAAGGCAACGAGACGATGTGGCCTGCGAAGGAGAGCCGACACGAACGGGTCGACTCTCGGGAAGAGCACGCGTTGAAAGAGGACGACGCCGAACGACACGGCGACGCCGATGAGTACGCGATGCAGATCGAGGCTCCTTGAGAGCGCGATCCACAGCAGGCTCAGGACCAGGACAGCCGGGATCATTCCTCGTTCCTCCTCTTAGGCTCGCCGCCTGAGAGTCCGTGGCGGCGCGTCCAAGGAAGAGGATACCTCACTCTGCTATGCTGATCTGAATGTCGTCGAAGTACACGCTGCAGGCTTCCGTGGAACTCTCCTCTCCGAGAAGGATGAACCAGTCGCCGCCGTCCGACAGATCTGTGGAGACGGGGCCGGTCTGCAACAGCATGCCGTCGACCCGCAGCTCGTACGTCTCCTCGGAGTAGATAATGGAGTAGGTATGCCAACGGTAGATCTCAGGCGTGAAGGGGACCGGATGCCTGATGCCCGGTCCGTACGAAGTGGGTTCGCGCGTGTAGGATCCACCGCCCTCGCTCGTGAACTGGTAGTAGGGAAGAGACCCTGTCGATGACGAGATCTCCTTGCGGGCGGGGACGATGACGAAACCGTGCGCGTCCTGATTCTGAAGGGTCATCGCCCGGCAGCTGAAGACCAGCCTCTGTCCGAGACGCAAGGGTGGGAGTGAGATCGCTGCGAAGCGACGGTGCCAGCGATCGTTTCCGCTCAGCACGAAGAGGCAGTAACCGGGCGTGCCCTCGATGTACTCGACCCAGCTCTCATTGGCACTCGCCCACGTGGGATCGAGCGGCCATCCGCCGAGAGCCGCGGGCCCTGCCGAGAAGTCCTCGTGGTAGATTCGGGATCCCCCACGGACGTAGACTGTGAGCTCCCGGGTCGTCGTGCTCGTGCGACCGGACGTATCCTCGATCGTCAGCGATACCGAATAGGCGCCGGGGTTGCCGAACGTGGCAGTGACTTGTCTTCCAGAGGCGGTGTCTCCGTTTCCGAGATCCCATGTGAAGTCGACGATCGCGGAGCCGCTGATCGACGGACTCCCATCGAGCCGGACAGGTTCGCCGGCGTAGAGAACGGGCGGCTCGATGTCGAACCGGGCCGTCGGCGACGGGGCGAAGATCTCACAGCCCGTCGTGATCAAGAGAGTCGCAAAGAGCAGGATCCCGAGTCCGCAGCCTTTTCTCACGCTATCCCACCTCGATCAGTCGGTCCTTGGGAGATCCGGTGATCACATCGCATCCGTCCTCGGTGATGACGATGTCGTCTTCGATCCGAACCCCTCCGAATCCCGGGATGTAGATGCCGGGTTCGACGGTCACAACCATGCCAGGTGCCAGCGTATCTTCGCTACGCGGCGAGAGGTTGGGGCCTTCGTGAACCTCGAGACCGATCCCGTGGCCGAGTCCGTGGCCGAAGTGCTCGCCGTGCCCCCCTAACGCAATCAGTTCGCGTGCGACCGCGTCGACGCTGACGCCAGTCTCACCTGGCTTCGCGGCCTCGAGCGCTGCAAGGTTCGCTCGGAGAACGAGGTCATAGATGTCGGGAGCCTCCTTCGCAGGGTGTCCGACGGAGAACGTTCGAGTGATGTCGGAGCGGTATCCGCCGACACAGGCTCCGAAATCGAACAGGAGCAGATCGCCCGCGCGGAGCGGCTGCGGATCGAGGAAAGGAGTGTAGTGGTTGAGCGCCGTGTTCGGACCCGTCGAGACGTTCATCTCGAACGCGATGTGATCGGCACCCGGCGTCTCGCGGATCAGCCACTCGAGACGGAGCGCGACCTCTGCCTCGGTCATGCCGACGCGGATCTCGCTGACGAGTCGGTCGAGGGCGTCATCGGCGATCTTCGCCGCCTTTTTCAGTCGCTCGATTTCGTCGGGCATCTTCACCCGACGTAGCTCCGCGACGAGATCCTTTCCCGCGACGAGCTCGACGCATCCCGCTTCGCGCATCGTCTCGACCCAGCGATACGAGACGCGATTCGACGGGAACGCGACCCGTTTGAGTCCCCGCGCACTGAGGACCTCCGCGCTCTCTTTCCGGGTCCATGTCCTCGACTCCTCGATCTCGACGCCGTCCGTCTCGCGCTTCGCCTGCTCGGTGTATCGAGAGTCGGTCAGCAAGAGCGTCTCCTCCTGGCTGACGACGAGTAGGCCTTCTCCGGTGAACCCAGTCAGATATCTGATCGTCGCGTGATCCGAATTCTCGAGGTTGTATGCGACGAACGCGTCCTCCTTCAGGTTCGTGCGAAGCATGCGACAGCGGCTCGCGTGGTCGGACATGTACGTGCACTCCTTTCGCGCGATCGGATCCGGATCAACCTCCGGGGTTCCAGGCGGTTTCGTCGGAGACTATACGCGCTGAAACCTCCTTGTCAATGCGAAAAGCGCCTGCTATACTCCCGATCCATGCTCACGCTCGAGGCGTTTAAGGAGAGGTTCTCCGAACTGGAGCGCGATGTCGACCACCGGCTTCCTCATCTGGACGATCAAGCCTCCGTCGACGGTTTTCGTGTTGAGTTCCTGGGACGAAAAGGGCGTGTCGCCCAGCTCCTCAAGACGCTCGGAGAGCTCGACGATTCGTCGAGGCGCGAGGCAGGCAAGCTTCTGAACGAGCTGAAGGCACGTGCCGCCGATGCGGTCGCCGCCCTGGAGAACGGGCTGTCGGCTGCGAGAATGTCGAAACGTCTCGAGACCGAGTCGGTCGACTTGAGCCTGCCTGGTGTCCATCAAGGCCCCGGGCGTCTTCATCCGCTGACTGCCGTTCAGCAGGAGATCGAGTCGATCTTCATGCGAATGGGATTCGACGTGGCGACGGGACCGGAGATCGAGACCGAGTACTACAACTTCGAGGCGCTCAACATCCCGGCCGAGCACCCCGCGCGCGCCGACTGGGACACGTTCTACATCGGAGAAGACACGCTCCTGAGGCCGCATACTTCACCGGTCCAGATCCGCGTGATGGAGGAGACGTCTCCGCCTGTTCGGATCATCTGCCCAGGGCGCTGCTTCCGCCGGGACGCTCAAGACGCGACCCACTCGCCTGTCTTTCACCAAATAGAGCTCTTGTGGGTGGAGGAAGGGCTGACGCTTGCCAACCTGAAGTACGTTCTCGAGTTGTTCACGCGGGAGTTCTTCGGGGAGGAGTACGAGATGCGGTTCTCGGGCGACTTCTTCCCGTTCACCGAACCGTCTGTTCAGGTGCACATCCGGGCGCCTGGGGCGGACGATTGGCTCGAGATCATGGGAGCGGGGATGGTCGATCCGGCTGTGCTGACAGCGGTCGGCTACGATCCGGAAGAGGTCTCAGGGTTCGCTTTCGGACTCGGAATCGAGCGGATGGCGATGCTGAGGTACTCGATCCAGGACATTCGTACGTTCCTCACCAACGATCTTCGATTTCTCAAGCAGTTCTAGCACTTCGCCCTGCGATTCACCAGATGGCGAGGAGTCTCTCAGTCAGTCCATCTTCTTGAAGAGAAGGGTCGCGTTCTGCCCGCCGAATCCGAAGGAGTTGGAGAGCGCCGCCCGGATCGGCATTGAGACGGGCTCCGGCGTGTAGTCAAGATCGCACGCCGGATCTGGCGTTTCGTAGTTGAGGGTCGCAGGGATGAACTCATGCTCCATCGCCAGGAGCGTTGCGATCGCCTCGACGCCGCCGGCTGCGCCGAGCAAGTGTCCTATCTGGGACTTGGTGGAGCTGATCTTCACACGCTGTGCTGTCGCGTTGCCGAGGGCTCCCTTGATGGCGCACGTTTCAGCCGGATCGTTCAGCGGCGTTGAGGTCCCATGGGCGTTGATGTAGTCAACCTGCTCGGGACCGATGCCTGCCTGTTTCATGGCCGACTCCATCGCGCGGCGCTGGCCGGCCCCATCCTCGGCCGGGGCGGTGATGTGGCAGGCGTCGGCCGTCATCCCGAAGCCCGCAAGCTCGCCATAGATGTGAGCATCACGGGACTGCGCGTGGTCCAGCGACTCGAGTACGAGGAAGCCGCCGCCTTCGCCCATGACGAAGCCGTCCCTGTTGAGGTCGAAAGGACGCGATGCACGCTCCGGCTCGTCATTGCGCTTCGAGACCGCGCCGATCTTCGCGAAGCCGGCGAACGTGATCCGCAGCATAACGGCCTCGGCCCCGCCTGCCAGTACACAGTCCTCGGAGCCGGACCGTATGAGTTCCGCGCTGAGGCCGATCGCGTGTGCGGAACTCGCGCACGCTGAGACGACGCCGAAGCTTGCTCCGCGGAGCCCGAAAGCGATCGAGATCTCTCCGGCGAGCGCGTTAGGCATCATCCGAGGAACGAAGAACGGGCTGATGCGGCGTGGCCCCTTCTCGGCGAGAATTCGGAAGTTCTCTTCAAAGGTCAGCATTCCGCCGATCCCGGTCCCGGCGACGACGCCGACTCGGTCGAGATCGATCCGGGTCAGATCGAGCTTCGAGTCTTCAATGGCGATTCCGGCAGCGGCGAGCGCGAACTGGGACGATCGGTCGAGACGTCGAGCCTTGCGTGGTTCGATGAACTGCGTGGGATCGAAGTCGGCGATCGGTGCACCGATGAGAACATCGATCCCGTCGAGGTCGATGAGGTCGTCGACGCGGCGGACTCCGCTTCTTCCGGTGCACATCGCTTCCCAGAACGCGCCCTTCCCGTTCCCCAGCGATGTCACGGGACCGAGGCCGGTGACCACGACCCGCCTAGCCATAGGTCTCTTTCACCGCTCGGAGAACGGCGAGGCGCTCGCGGGTCTCTTCGAGTTCCGCGGACTCGCCAAGATCACTCGTCGACGCGTCGGGTGTAGTGAGGTCGATCTCTTCGAGTGCGACCGCGTCCTCGAGGAGGACGGTGACGGCCGCGTCCTCGGAGACGTGGAGAGTTCCGCCGAAACCGGCGAACACGCGTTCACCTTCGGCCGTCTGGATACGCAACGGGCCGCTTCGAAGTGTCGCGAGAAGTGGGGCGTGGCCGTCCAAGACGGCAAACTCGCCCCGCGCGCTGCGGGCGACAACCATCGTTGCGTCACCCTCGAAGAACGTACGATCGGCAGAGCGAACTTGGCACTCCATGGTCACCTCCCGGGGACTACAGGCAGACCTGCGAGCGGCTGCAAGAGTTCGGCAACCTTCTCGATCCCCATGAGTCCAGACTACGCGTCCGCGCCATCGAGGATGGCGATCGTGCGGCTCACTCCGATGCGGCTCGCTCCGGCCTCGATCATCGCCACCGCCGTTTCGTAATCGCGAATTCCGCCCGAGGCCTTCACTCCGATTTCTGCGCCAACGGTCCGGCGAAGCAACGCCACATCTTCGACGGTGGCTCCGCCAGGTCCGAATCCGGTCGAAGTCTTGACGAAATCCGCGCCCGCTTTCTCCGCGAGGGAGGCGCCTGTCACCTTCTCTTCGTCGGTCAGGAGAGCGGTTTCGAGGATCACCTTCACGGAAACTTGTCGCGACGCGGCCTGCGCTTCCTCGCAGACCCCACGGATGTCCTCGAGAACAGCCTCGTGGTCTCCTTCCTTCAACGCGGCGACGTTGATGACCATGTCGAGTTCGTCGGCGCCGGCAGCGATCGCCTCTTTCGCCTCGAAGGCTTTTGAGGCGCTCGTCGTCTTCCCGTGCGGGAATCCTATCACGACGCAGAGCTTGACCGGCGTCTCCAATAGGATGTCGTTGGCGGTCGCGGCGTGGCAGGGTTCGACGCACGCCGACGCTACGTTGTGAGAGACGGCCTCTTCGCAGAGTTTCTTCACACCGTCGCGTGTCGCTGTGGGTCCGAGCAAGGTGTGATCGATCCGCTGGGCCAGGTCGCTTCGATTCATGCCCCCTCCTTTCTCCGGTCGACGCACGCTTTCTACGGTCGACCGAGGATGCTTCCGCGATCCTCTCGCTCGAAGAGGTGGAAGCTCCTCCCCCCCTCATGAATGAACCCAACGATCGTGTATCCGTCCGCGAATAGCAACTCGAATGCCTCACGCGTTACGAGCCGCCATTCTTTTGCCGCTGCCGCATCTTCGTTGCGGAGTTGTGCGAAGTCAACGGGGATCTCCACCAACACGAAGCGTTCCGAGGGGGATCCCTTCAGCCCTGCCAGTCTCCGGAGGCCCGATGCCCGCCCTCGTGTCTGTGTGATGACCTGCATCTGATCGAATCCGAGGCGGAAGTGGGGTGGTCGCCGGCCGCCGTCCAGGATTCCCGAGACGCGGGGTGAATCGATCCACCACTCGATGCGGAAACGGTCGGTTGCCAGTCCGACGTTGACGTCGTCGTCGAGTAGTCCGAGCGCGTTTCGTGAGTGCGCGGACGCGATCGCCCCCAGCTTGTTGAACGCGATGTGCGATTCGGTGCTGTGAAGCGGATCGGACCACCAATAGACAAGATCGACTCCCGCGACTGCGCAGCTCGAACGCTCCATCATTCGTAAGGACTGAGCGATTCCGCGGTTGGCTGAACCCGGCTCAACGCCGAGGAAGACGGTGAAGAGGGCCGGGTATTCGTCGGCCTTCGCTACAACGTCGACGAGTGCTCCGCGAAGGGCACGCCGCGGTTCGTCACCCTCCCATGCGCCGAGGAGCAGGCCCCCCGACCGCTGGATCGCGGCGAGGATGGGCACGGTGAGGATCGACCTGGCACCCTGCCCGAGCAACCTCTCCTGGAGCTTCTCGCACTCGAAGAGCTCGCCGAGAGCCGTCAGTCTCTCAACGGGGATACTCATCGGCGCGTTCCGCGTTCTTCTCCCGCTTGTCCGCGTACATTCTTCGGTCGACTTCTTCGAGGATTGACTCCAGTGTGCGGGCTTCCCTGGGACGCCTGGTGTAGATACCGATCGACAGACCGAGTTCGACGTTGTCGATTCCGGCCCTCCGCGGAACGGCCGGCATTCGCGCGCGGAGGCGTTCGGCGACCTGTGGAGCTTCTTCGTCGGTCTCGGGCATGAAGACGAGGAACTCGTCCCCTCCATACCGGATCACGCGGTCCGAGGCGCGGACGTTCTCGCACAGGAAGAGTGCGACCTCCTTCAGAACCTCGTCTCCCTTGAGGTGTCCGAAGCGGTTGTTGACCGCGCGGAAGCCGTCCACGTCGACCATCATCAGCGTGAGCGGGTGGTCGTATCGATCGCTCCTGTTCAGCTCCGGGGCGATGAGCGAGTTGAAGTAGTGTCTGTTGTACAGGCCCGTCAGCGGGTCTCGAACCGCCTGCTCGCGAAGGCTCTCCTGCGATGCGAGGTTGGAGAGCGCGATCGCCAGGTGGTTGGCGATCACTTCGAGGAGCCGCCGATCCTCGCTATCGAAGAACGCGGGGAATCGGCTTTCGATGTTGAGGACGCCTAGGAGGTTCTCGTTCACCAAGATTGGGACCGCCAGTTCCGAGCGAGACTCGGGAAACCCCTCGTAGTAGCGAGGATCGTTGGTGACATCCTCAATGTGGGCGCCGCGCTTGTTCCGAGCAACCCATCCTACGATTCCCGCTCCCGGTGGGAGTACCCACCCCCTTCCAATCTCGCCTTGCACGTAGGGGCCTCGAACGTCGGCGATGGAGAGGTTCCCTTCGCCATCCTTCAGGAACAACTCGCTCAACTCGAAGTCGAACTGCTCTACGAGGAAATCGAGCGTGCTCGACACGACTTGGTCTACCGTTGACGCGGTGGCGACCCGCTGCCCGAACGCGTAGATGCGCTCCAGGGCTTCGCGCCGCCGTAGTGCTGCAATGGCTATCGCGAGCTGGCTCGCCAACGCGGAGAGGACCTCAAGGTCCTCGTCCCCGAATGTCGCCAATGTTTGGCTCTCGACGGCAATGACGCCCAACGGGCCTTTCCGTCCGGGCACGGGAATGCCGATGAACGATCGGGTGGAGCGGCGTGTGCCTCGGAAACGCTCGTCGGCTCGGACGTCGGGCACGATCACTGGCTCTCGGAAGCGGAGCGCGTGGCGCGTGACCCCGCCTCCTTCGATTGGCGCGCGCATGCCCTTCACGGAGATCTCATCTGGCGAGAACACGGGCTTGGTCGCAAGCCCAAGTTTCACGATCTCTTCTCCCTCAACGAGCCAGATGGCACAGTAGTCGTAGTCCATGTCGTCGCGGACCCGCCTTGCTGCCAGCTCGCAGAGCGTATCGACGTCGTTGATCCCGGCGAGTTCGCTCCCGAACCCCCACAGGCCGTGAAGTCTATCTTTCTGCCTCTGGAGCTGAGTGAGTTTGTAGACGCGCTCGACGGCCAGCGCGGCGAAGCTCGCCAGCGAGGCGACCGGCTCGATCGAAGCGATCGTCGGTGCGCTCTGGTCGATCGGATCGTCGACCGAGATGGTTCCGATGATCCCACCCACGCCGCGCAATGGAATAAACAAGAAGTCGTCGACATGCCAGCCCTCGACCGAGACGGTCCCCGCGATCCCCCACTCCGAAGACCAAGGCGTCTCGGTGTGAGGAATGTAGTATGCGGGTCCCAACCGATAGTCCTCTCCGAAGGCGAGCTTCCGCTGATCTACCGGCATGGGGTCTTGCGCAAGCAGAGCTGTCTCTTCCTCCAGGGAGAGACCGGACGAGAGAACTTTGTACACGTCGCCCTCAAAAGGGATCGGGATCGAGAGATCGTAGAGCGACAGGACGGCGCGGCGAAAACCGCTGTGTTCGGTGATTGTGTCGAGGACGAGGTGCAGAATTCGGTCGATGTCTTGCTCTCCGAGGATGGTCTCGCCGAGTTCGAGTACGGCGCGGTGTAGGCGCCTGAGTCGGGTTTCGCTTGTGATGTCACGAATCGTACCCTCGATTCTCGTTCTGCTCGTCTGCGCGATGAGACGAGAACGGACCTCGCCGACGTAGGTCTCTCCCGTCTTGCCGATGAAGCGATAGACAGAGGGGCGTTCAGGCAACTCGCCTCGCGCCCTTTCCTCGATCGCGGCCACGAGTTGGGCACGGTCCTCGGGCGCAACGATCTCCATGGCAGGACGCCCGATGAGCTCGTCTCTGGCGTAGCCGGACATCCTCTCGAGGAATTCGTTGACGTATGTGAGTCTTCCGTCTTCCATCTCGAACACGCCAATCGGCGCGTTGTCGACGAGCTCCCTGTAGCGATGCTGCTCGGGGGGCATGGCGAGGGCGGATCGTCGTCGAGCGATCGCTGCGGCGATCAGAGCTGCAAGCGTTCCGGTGTCGGCTGTGCGGGGGACCCAGCACGATGCCCCGGCAGAGAGCGCCGCGCACCCGACGTCGGGATCCGCGCCGTCAACGAGAGCGATGATTTCAAGACCCGGGCACTCGCTCGCCCACGCGGTGAGATTGACAAGGTCTTCGGGCTCTGCGGATCGAATGTGGGTCAGCACCGCGTCGAACGATGACATGTCGAGTTCGTTCGGGGTCGCCAACGGGCTTGATGTGACGTCGTAGCCGAGTGAGGCGATCGGATCGGTCAATGATGCGTTCGGAAGGGGTGTGCCGTGAATCAGGAGGAGTCTCGCCTTCCCCGTTTCGCTCATGGCTCCCATCATCCGGTGATCTCGCGAATCTCTGCGTCGTCGTTCGTCCAGCCAGGGGAAACCTGAACGATCAGCTCGAGGAAGACCCGCTTCCCCAGCAACTTTTCGATCTCCGCACGTGCTGAGGTTCCGATCAGTTTGATCATCCCGCCACCCTTGCCGACGAGGATCCCCTTCTGCGACTCTCGCTCGACAAGGATCTCGGCCTTGATCTCGCAGAGGTCGTCACGAGACTCGCGCAGCCACTTCACCCGCACAGCCACGGAGTAGGGGACTTCCTGGAACGTTCGATGGAAGACCTTCTCCCGAATGATCTCCTCGATGAGGAACTCCTCGGGACGGTCGCACTTGACCTCCGAGGGGAAGATGGCTTCTCCCTCGGGGAGATACTTGATGATCGTTTCGACCGCGTCGTCGAGCCTGATTCCGCGCGTCGCAGAGATCGGTATCAGTTCGGCGAATCGGTCGGTCGCCTCGTAGGCGATCAGTGTCTCCTCCAGGGCGTTTCCCTTCGCCTTATCGATCTTGTTCACCAACAGGATGATCGGGACGTCGGGCGTCTCGAGTCGTTCGAACGCGTGCCGATCGAACGCCATGACTCTCCCCCAAGGCTCGACGACGTAGACGAGGAGATCGATCCCGCGAAGTCCACGATACGCCTCGCGGACGAGACGGCGGCTGAATTTGTTCTTCGGGCGGTGAAGTCCCGGGGTGTCCACGAAGATGATCTGAGCGCCGTCGGTGGTCAGGACACAACGAATCCGGTTTCGGGTGGCCTGGGGCTTCGGAGAGGAGATCAGGAGCTTTTCGCCCAAGACCGCGTTGAGGAATGTCGACTTGCCCACGTTCGTCTGTCCGAGGACGCCGACGTATCCCACCTTCGTCACTTTTTCATCCGAGTTGCCCGAAGATCCAAGACGGCTCGTCTTCAGACCTTGCGAATTCCGTGTCTCGGGCCCCAGTTTGCCTTGTGTCATAGTGTGTATTCCGAATGGTGGGGATTCAGTATACATCCCGAAAAGCGCGTTGTAAAGCGAACCTCAGGCACCTATACTCCGGCTCGGGAGCGTTCATGATCACCCTCATCACTAACATAGGCCAGCTCGTGACACCCGAGGGGCGAGGGGCCGCTTTCGGCCCGCGGATGTCAGACCTGAGGGTGTACGAGAGCGCAGAGATCCTTCTTGAGGGCGAACGAATCCTGTCCATCGGATCACTCGGTGATCACACACACGCGGACGAGATCATCGACGCAGAGGGAAACGCCGTCCTCCCCGGCCTCATCGACCCACACAGACACCTCCGCTTACCGCCTGCGATGGAAGCGACCAACGATTCAGGGCCGATTCGGCTCGACGTGGTGATGGGCGAAACGCGGCTTCTCAGAGGGTTTCGTCGTGCCGTTGCCGAGGGGACGACGACGGTTGAGGTCAAGTGTGCGACGGATGGCGCGGGCGCAAGCGTGATCGAGGACCTCGCGCTTGCACGGCGTGTAGGGCGTGTGACGCCATTGCGCGTGTCGTCAACCCTGTTAGGAGACTGTCCGGATTCCGAGAGGCGGGGGCGAGACGACCAGATCTCGGCTCTCATCAGCGAGGTCATCCCTGCGGCTCGAAGACGGCGGCTGGCGCAGTTCTGCGACGTTACGTGTGGGGAGGGTGGGTATTCGCTGCGAGAGGCCGAGACGATTCTGCGCGCCGGCCGAGGCGCCGGCTTTCGTCCGAAGATTCACGGTATGGGAAGGGAACTCGATCAGGCTGCGGTCCTCGGCTCCAAGCTCGGTGCGGCCTCGGTCGACCATCTGTCGAGCTGTGGAAAGCGAGCCTCGGCGGTTCTCAGGCGCAGCGGCGCGGTCTGTGTCCTCCTCCCAGGGACGGCGTTCTTTTTCGACAGGCCCTATCCGGAAGCTCGTCGCTTGATCGAGAGCGGGAT
>JBARQW010000069.1:0-4185 GCA_049643905.1 Bipolaricaulia bacterium | reverse complement strand
CCTTCGGTCAGCTCGACCGACGGCGTCGAGACGAGCATCGTCCGATCCTCGTAGAGGCCCGAGACGAGAAGCTGATAGGTTTTGGCAATCAGCTCGTCGGCGAACGAACCGGAGAGGACCTCGACGCCCTCGAGGGAGACGGTCAGCTGCCCGTCGGAGGGGACGGCGCTCAGCGCAGCGAGCAGGTCGGCTCGCGCCGCCTCGCCCTCGGCCCGCGTGCCCACGCGGTGGCCGTACTTTGCGACGGAAAAGGTCTCTTCATTCATCTGGTTCATTGAACCCGTATTCGGAGTCGTCGTCAACCTCGTCGATGCCAAAGACGCGGCGCGGGACGCAGAGGGCGATCTGTACACCAGGGAACGGCGCGACGTCGTGGATGTCTGCTCCCCGTTCCGGATCGTGGTAGAGGAGCGCGCTTCCGCTGCGCACGGCGATCGTCCCGTCCCAGGCGCGAACCATGCGGAAGATCCTCATCAGCTCCTGCCCGCGGCCTGGATCGGTGAATCGGCTCAGCCCACGGAGGACGACGGCGTCGAGGGCCGCACCGTCGCTCTCGACGAGCTCCTGGCTGCGAAGCGACAGGCTCGCCTGCATCCCGATTCCCTTGTCGGCGATGGCGAGGATCAGCGCATCGGGGTAATCGTGCATCGCGGCGACCCCGTGCGGATCGGCCAACTCACCGGTCGCGTTGGAGTGCTGAGGGATGTTCTGGAAGAGCTCGATCATGACCCGGATCAGCGTTCTTCGAGGCGATTCATCGAGTCGGTAGCGCTCGGCGAGGCGAGCGTCGAATCGGTTCACCAGGTCCGTGATCCCTCGCTCGTCTCCGATCGACGTGATCGGCTGAAGGGCCGATCGGACGCTCGGGAGGTGCGATCGAGGGAGTGAATCCGCGCCGAGGTCGAAGGGAAAGCCCATCGCACGCATCCAATCCTTCACCGGAGGATGCGTGGGCCAGACTACGTGGAGCGGCACGCATCTTTCCGAGTGGTCGCGAATGAGGAGATCGAGCAAAAGAAGTCCGTAGGGATCGACGAAACGGACGTTCCGTAGGTCGAGCCGCCTTCCCTCGTCAAGAACGAGGCTCATTACGTCTTCGATTCGCTCAACAGTTAGGTCCATCTGTAATTCCGCCAGGCGTGCACACCTCCGCGCGTCTTCGCTCGATCTTAGCCGATCGGATCGGTTCAGCAGACGTGTTTCCCGCAGTCCGAGTCCCGCTGGGAGTTGTCGAGCCCCCTCGGGAAGCGTAGACTGCGTCCATTCCAGAAAGGGATTCAAGGAGGTGAACCATGGCAGACACGCGCACAGACGATGTCTTGCGGACGGTCAAGGAGAACGAGGTGCGGTTCGTTCAGCTGTGGTTCACCGATTTGCTTGGGAACCTGAAGTCGATCGAGATCCCGGCGAGCGAGCTTCCGAAGGCGCTCGACGAGAGCATCGGGTTCGACGGTTCGTCGATTCACGGGTTCGCGCGCATCGACGAGAGCGACATGCTCGTCCGGCCCGATCCGGACACGTTCGTCGTCCTCCCTTGGGAGAACATCGGGCGGCTGATCTGTGATGTTGTCCAGCCCGGCGGCGAGCCGTACGAAGGCGATCCGCGCTGGATCCTCAAGCAGGCGCTGGCCCGCGCCGCCGAGCGTGACCTCACGATGCTGGTCGGCACCGAGCTCGAGTACTTCTATCTCAAGTCCGATCGATCTCTCGACACGCTCGATTCGGCCGGCTACTTCGACCTGTCGCCGCCCGACGGTTCGACCGGCATCCGGCGGGAGACGGTTCTCGCGATCGAATCGATGGGGATCCCCGTTGAGGCGGCGCATCACGAGGCGGCGCCGAGCCAACAGGAGATCGATCTGCGACATTGCGACGCACTGAGCATGGCCGATCGGCTGATGACGTGCCGCTATGCGATCAAGGAGGTCGCTCGGCGTCACGGCGTCCACGCGACGTTCATGCCGAAGCCGCTCAACGCCGAGAACGGCTCGGGGATGCACACCCACATATCACTCGCCGGCCTCGACGGGGCGAACGCGTTCTTCGACGCCGCCGATCCGTTGCACCTGTCTGCGCTGGCCCGCGGCTACATCGCAGGGATCATGCGTCACGCCAAAGAGGTCACCGGCGTCTGCGCCCAGTGGGTCAACTCGTTCAAGCGCCTTGTCCCCGGATTTGAAGCTCCCGTCTACATCACGTGGGCGCGGCGGAATCGGAGCAGCATGATCCGGATCCCGACCTACCAGGTCGGCCGGGAGAGTGCGACGCGGATCGAGTTTCGCGCCCCGGACTCGGCCTGCAACCCGTACCTGGCGTTTGCCGTGCTGCTGCACGCCGGCTTGGAAGGGATCGAGAAGGCGTACCCGCTTCCGGATCCGATCGACGTCGATGTCTACGGCCTTGGCGACGAGGAGCGTGTCGAACTGGGCATTGGCGCGCTGCCCGGGAGCCTCAATGAAGCGATTGCCTGCATGCGGGGAAGCGAACTTGTGCGACGGGCGCTCGGCGACCACATCTTCGACAAGTTCATCGAGAACAAGCAGATCGAGTGGGACGCCTACCGCTCTCAGGTCCATCAGTATGAGATTGATCGTTACTTGCCAATCCTCTAGAAGACGACGCTAGTTCACATGACCGGAGAATGCCTGCAGGGCATTCTCCAAGGAACCGGGCCGTCAGGCACGGTTCCCAGCCACCTGCCCGTGTTGTAGAGACGGTCGACCTACGTTGTAGAGTCGAACGATCGTGAGAGCGGCGACACCGCTGACCGTGGTGTCGCCAACATCTGCCGGCAGAACCGGAGAATGCTCCCGGAGGAGCATTCTATAAGGCGCCGGGCTGCCGGGGATGGTTCCCCCCATCCCATCCCTCGTCCAGTTCTCGGGGCGAAGGTCCGTAGGATGTGCGTCATGCCCTTGACTGTCCGTTTGGGAGAAAGGGTTCTCGTTCCACCCACTGGCGCTTGACATGCTCTCCGTTTGCAGGATAGGGTGGCGCTGAGTCGGAGGTCAATCGATGTCTCGGACAAGGATTCCCTCAGCTGTCTTCTTCCTCCTCCTCGTCCTCACCTATGGCCACCTCGTCAAGGGCCAGGCAATCAGCGATACCAGCCCGTCCGAAGTCTCATTGGATCTATCCGGAGTCTGGGCGATGGTTCAGATCACATCGGAAATCGGAAGCATACCGATCGTCGGCAATCGAACACGCACGACGACAACCCACTTTCGGTTGATCATTGAACAGAATGACGACGCTTTGGCCGTTCTGGAGACCACCTGCGGAACGAAGATCGACGACGGCACCGTGATGGTGAGCACAACCATTCCCGATGCGTTCCTGAACTCTTTGGGTGTGACGGAGCGCGTAGCCCGCCTTGAGTTCGTGTCGGAAGTGGATCCACCCACAGGGAACCCCTCTTCCGAACGTCGCATCGTCTTCCCGTGGAATACCCAGGTGCTGGGTGCACGACTCGAAGACCCGGAGAATGAAATCCTCCCCATGGATGAGGCCGATCCGCGTGTGTTCGACCAGGACAACGATGGCCACCCTGGGATGACGGTACGGGTGGAGATTATGGGACTGATCGGTGGGGAAGTCTACGTTGTTCAACGCAATCGCAATCGACTGATTGGAACGGTCATCTCCCCCGGGTTCATCCGGGGAACGATCGAATGGGAGACCGAACAGGTCATCCTGGGAGCGAGCAGCTCGTTCCTCGCAAGCGGGGGGCAGGGGTCTCCGGATCCTGACCCTGAGCGAAATTTCTTCCTTGCGAGGCGGATCGACCCGATGCTTGACTGTGCAGACATCCTACAGATGGACTTTCTCCTGTTGGGAGACTGATGCGGCCATGGCCGCGTGTGCAAAGCAGCAGGGACTCCATTCCGCGGCAAGACAACAACTGAACCCTGCACCGGTAGCGCTACTCCGTTTCGTTGGTTTCATCGGCCGGCCGTAGCGGCCGACCTTTCCACGTGCCGCGTCCCAGGGCGTGCCAGATCACCGAGCGGACGGCGATCGACAGCACCAACAGCATCGTGACCGGATGAAGGGCGGCTTGAATCCATGGGATGCGGAAGCGAAGGTTGTTGATCAACCACAGCAACAGGCAAAGACCCGTTGCCAACGCAGCCGGAAGGACGGCTTCCGCCGGGATCGACAAGGCTTGCGCGGCCCGCAACACCA
>JBARQW010000068.1:0-4557 GCA_049643905.1 Bipolaricaulia bacterium | reverse complement strand
ACGACGAGAGGGATCTGCCTCGATTCGTCGGCGTTCCTGCGTTGGCCGCGATCGAGAAGTGCCCGCGGAAGATCATTCTGAAGACGTCGGCCTTCCCGGCGGAACTCGTCACCACGGCCTCTTCGGAAACCGAGACCTCAGAGACGGAGGCCTCTGAGTAGTGATGTGAGCCTTGACCGGCCGGACAGAGATGTCCGGCCGGTCTCTTCGCGGCCCTGGATCTC
This sequence comes from Bipolaricaulia bacterium, assembly GCA_049643905.1. Classification (GTDB taxonomy): domain Bacteria; phylum Bipolaricaulota; class Bipolaricaulia; order UBA7950; family UBA9294; genus CAZMYM01. The sequence continues at coordinate 4,333 of JBARQW010000068.1, read as the reverse complement.
TAGGACAGCGGGGCTGTTCGGCTGGCGCGTCATCCGCATGACATCCACGCGGCACCGCTCGCTCCATTCCTGCCGGCGGGTGGACGCAAAGAGTGGCCTCCGCGTGGACAGATTGTTAGAATCAGCCAGCATCGGAGAGTCGGGGAAACGGAGACCGTCGGCCAGGCGGAGGAGCGACCCCCTCGCGCTGCTTGCACGCCTCTCGCCTGCGAGAGTTCGTGACCATGAGGAGGCTGGCAACACCCGTGAAGGAGTTCGGCGTCCGTCGATCGGAGATTCGACGCATTCGTGGCGCGTTCACTCTTCTGATGATCCTCTCCCTCGTTGCCCTCGTGGGATTCATCGTGCTGATGCGAAGCTCCGTCTTCCTGAGCCTCGGTCCGTGGAGAGCGTCTGTCCTATTCGGATTCTCCCTTGTGTTCGCGCTGCTTTCGTACAGGGGGGCGGACACGGCGATGTTCGGTGCGTACGTCACCGCGTACTTCGTGGCCAATCTGTCACAGCGCGAGTCGACAAACCGGAGCACACCGAGAGAAGCGACCTGGGGCCTTCAACCGTATCTGCGCCGCAAGCGCGTCAAGGCGTTGGCGAACTCCGCCGCTGCACTCCTATACGGCGCCGCCACCATCGCCGCGTACGTCACATTCGTTTGCCTCGGCTCGTGTGAACTCGCTCGAACCTTCGCGTGGCCCCGAGCGGCCACGGCTGTCGCACTGATCGTTGTGGTCTTCTCTCTCGTCACCGCGGTACCGGCGTTTCTTGGAAGCCTCGCCGCCTTCCGAACCTACTTCGCCGTGCGAGCCGATGCCGGCCGCAAAGAGACGCACGACGACGCCCATCGAGAGCGCAACCCGTAGACGTTCGCCACAGTCGGTGAGTCGGAGGACTCGGCAAGGCGTTTCTTGACCGCGGACACAGTCAGGAGTTGACCCTCTCCAGGTTTGGGGCTATGGTTGGCGATTCATGTGCATTGCGGTGGCTGGCTCAACACAACAAGAAGAGACCCCGACACCCGCTTCGCGGCGCCCGGTCTATCCAATCAGCGTCGCCGCTGAACTCGCCGGTGTTCATCCTCGGACGCTATACATGTACGAGAAGCAGCAGCTCTTGATTCCCGCGCGGCGAGGAACGTGGCGCTTCTTTTCTGAGGACGACCTTGCGTGGATCCGTGTCATTCGGTACCTGTTGCACGAGGGCGGAGTCAACATCGCCGGGCTACAGCGGCTTCTTGCGCTGATGCCGTGCGCGGACATGCGCAACCTCAGTGCCGAAGCATGTCAAGGCTGTCGGATAACGCGGACGAAGAGCATGCCCTGCTGGGCCGTTTCAACGCAGGGCGACCGCAAATGCCACGAATGCAAGGTCTACCAGAACGCACGAACGTGGGTCTGCACGGAGGAAGAACTCAGCCGGGCGGAGCTTCACGACTTGGAGTAGCGCAGCGCCGACCGACACGTGAGAACAGCACGGCCCGAGCCGTCAACTGAAAACGCCTGAGCCCCACTCGCTGTTCAGACGACCCCATTCACCTCGGCGGATTCCCTGAATCGCACGTGGTGGGTCTCCTTATAGCGTTTGCCGATGGCTGTCTTGACGCCTGCGGCACTCAAGGCTAGAATCCCGCAGGCATCATGCTTCTTGTCTTCGGTGCTGGGAGCAGCTTCAGAAAGCTGCGACTCCTTGGTCATTCAGGGCGAAGAGCCATGAAGGTGAGGCGGTAGTCGGTGGTGATGGCTGAGGCGACGGGAAGCAAGACGGGCTCGGTGCTGGTCGTCGGTGCCGGCATCGGAGGGATGCAAGCCGCCCTCGATCTCTCCAATTCCGGATTCAAGGTCTACCTAGCAGAGCGCAGTCCGGCCATCGGCGGTGTGATGGCCCAGCTCGACAAGACCTTCCCCACGAACGATTGCGCCATGTGCACAATGGCTCCCCGTCTCGTCGAAGTAGGCCGTCAGAAGGACATCGAGGTCATCACGCTTTCGGACGTCCGGAGCATTGAGGGGGAGCCGGGCAACTTCACGGTCACGCTGGACAAGAAGGCGCGCTTCATCGACGTCGACAAGTGCACCGGTTGCGGAGAGTGCGCCGAGGTTTGCCCCGTCAACGTTCGAAGCGAATTTGATCTCGGCTTGATCGACAGACGGGCGGTCTATCGGCCGTATCCCCAGGCGTACCCGAACGCGTTTGCGATCGACAAGCAGGGATCCGCTCCATGCCGGAACACGTGCCCGGCGGGCGTCAACGTGCAGGGGTTCGTCGCACTCCTCGCCGAGGGCCGATTCGACGAGGCCCTCGAGGTCTACCGAAGGCGGAATCCCTTCCCGGCTACCTGTGGGCGCATCTGCACACATCCGTGCCAGGAGGCCTGCAATCGATGCCAGGTCGATGAGAATCTGGGCATTCGCGATCTGCACCGATTCCTCGCAGATCGCGAGATGAAACTGGCGCTCGAGCAGCCAGACGCCTACGCCGCTCCCAAGTCCGAGGATCAAGAAGAGCCCGTCGGTCGTGGGGCCGGACGCAAGGTGGCCATCGTCGGATCCGGCCCTGCCGGACTGACATGCGCCTGGGACTTGGCCCACCTCGGATACTCCCCTGTGGTCTTCGAGGCGCTTCCCGTGGCGGGAGGCATGCTGCGTGTTGGGATTCCTCGATATCGGCTTCCGATAGACGTTCTCGACTACGAGATCGAGGGAATCAAGCGAGCCGGTGTAGACATCCGGCTCTCCTCGCCGGTGGGCCCGGACCTGAGACTCGATGATCTGTTCGATGAGGGATTCGAGGCAATCTTCATTGCCATCGGAACGCACCAGAGCCGGCGCCTGGGAATCGAGGGCGAGGATCTGGAGGGCGTGATTCACGGGACGGGCTTCCTCCAGCAAGTGAAGATGGAACAGCCGGCCGATGTCGCGGGCAAAGCAGTGGTCGTGATTGGGGGCGGCAACGCCGCAATGGACTCCGCACGTACCGCCCTGCGCCTGGCAGCCCGGCAGGTCACTGTGCTCTACCGCCGTTCCCGAGAAGAGATGCCCGCTCGCGATGAAGAGATCGCAGCCTGTGAGGAGGAGGGCATCGTCTTCAGGCTCCTCGCGGGTCCGACCCGCATCATTGGGGATGCTGGAAGAGTCATCGCCCTAGAGTGCGATGAAATGGAACTTGCTGAACCGGACGCGTCAGGCCGTCGGCGCCCCGTACCGGTGGAGGGATCGACGTTCCAGCTGCCGGCAGACATTGTCATCCCCGCCGTGAGCCAAGAAGGGGACACGCAGTCGCTGATGAAGAGCTTGACCACCGTGCAAGTCACCGAGACCGGGATGGTCCCGATTAGCGGCACGGAGCTGAAGGGAGTCCGCGGATTCACGGACCTCCTGCGCGCCGCGAGTATCGGGGAACCGGTCGATCTGGGCGAGCGAGTGATCATCATCGGCGGCGGGAACGTTGCCGTGGACGTTGCCCGAACCATCATCCGCCTGGGCGTAGAAGATGTCACACTCGCGTGCCTGGAATCCTATGACGAGATGCCTGCTTTCCCCGAGGAAGTGAAGGCGGCGGGAGAGGAAGGGATCAAGATCCTCAACGGCGCCTCGCCGAAGCGGATTGTGGGCAAGGACGGCCACGCCACGGGCGTCGAATTTAGGGAGTGCCTGTCTGTCTTCGACGCAGAAGGCCGATTCAGTCCTGTCGTGAAGCCCGATTCGGAGGAGACTCATCCTGCAAACACCGTCGTCGTCGCCATCGGGCAGACGGTCGATTGGGACCTCTTCAAGGGTGCCGACGGAATTCTGGAGACCAAGGGTGGCCTCATTTCCGCCGACAAGGAAACGATGGCCACCAACGTGAAACGCGTGTTCGCCGGCGGAGACGTGGTCACCGGGCCGGACGTCGTGGTTCAGGCCATCGTCGCCGGCCAGCGGGCAGCCGGATCGATCGATCGCTTCCTGCACGGCGAGGATCTCCGCGAAGGTCGTGAGGATCTCCGCCCGCCACGCGCACAGGATGCACCGGCGCCGGTGCCTCCGGGCCCCCACGTCCGGCAATCGAGAGTTCCCGTGTCCGTCTTGCCGGTCGAGGAACGCGTGCAGGGATTCGCAGAGGTAGAGCTGGGCTACTCCGAGGAAGAGGCGATGCGTGAGGCAAGCCGTTGCTTGCACTGCACCGTATGCTCTGAGTGTCTGCAGTGCGTCGATGCGTGCAAGGCCGAAGCGATCGACCACGAAATGGAGGATTCCACGCTCACTCTCGATGTCGGAGCCGTCGTCCTCGCCCCGGGCTTCACCCTCTTCGATACGGATCGCAGGATCGAGCTGGGATCCGCCTGGTTGCCCGACGTGGT
>JBARQW010000067.1:0-2327 GCA_049643905.1 Bipolaricaulia bacterium | reverse complement strand
CCGACCCGTGGTCTGAGAGAGGAGAGAGAGGATGGCGAGATAGGGGCCCGACGTGCAGGGAGCGAGGAACAGGGCGTCGACGAGCCCGGCGACGAACGCACCGGGGATGGTCACCGCCGCCGAGGTCATCTTCTTCACCGTCGGCTTCCACCGCTCGGGAACCTCGATGCTGAAGAACTTGCCATACCAGAGAAGGTCCTTCATCTGCCACAGCCCGACCAAGATCGCCACGCCGGAGACGGCGAGGATGAACGGCTGTCGGAAGTTGCGGGTTCCGATCGTCATCCCCAGGATGGAGTAGACGAGGAACCCCATGAGGAAGTAGGCAACGTAGATCGCGGCGGAGAACGAGATCCCCGCCCAGAGCACCTTCCCGCGCCGGCCGATGACGAGCAGCGTGCCGAGGAGGAGGATGAGAACCGCGAAGTCGCACGGATTGACCGAGTCGAGCGCCGCGGCAACGACCACGGCCCAAAGCGTGACGCTCTTCTGAAGGCGCAGACGCTCGAGCGGCGAGGCCGCTTCGGTTTCGACAGCAATCGCGATGACTCCCTCCAGAGCTTCCAAGGCTTCCTCGTTGGATGAAAATGTCCGCGACGGCTTCGCACGCTGATCAATTGCGTTCCCGATGAGGACCGCGTCGCCGACGAAGACCGCCGGAGGATCACCGACAACGGCAGACAAGCGCTTCAGCGCGGCGAACGTTGTGTCGGCATCTTCCGCCCCAAGAAGCAGGTGCCGTACCGTTGCCCCGGGATAGCGGGCGACGACGGCGACAAGCGCCTCCTCGAAGGCCTCGCACTCGTCACACGCCTCCGCCGAGACGTAGACGATCTCCGTCGCCATGGCGGCCAGTCGTTCAAGAGGAGACGGGGCCTGGCGGGCGATGGCGTCTTCGATCAGTCCCTCGATCGTCTCCTTCGCCTCGTCCTCGGTGAGCACGATCGGTTCGTCGCTCAGGCCGTAGAACGTGTCTCGGACCATCGCCACGTCGCCGATGAAGAGGAGCGGCACCGGCCCTAGCTCCGCTTCGTAGGCGTTGAGTAACTTCGCCAGAATCTCACGCGCCTCGAACGTCTGAATCTCGTACCGCTCCACCGTCAGATCGGGATAGGCTCCTTCCATCTCTTCGAGGAAGACTCCGAACCGCTGGCATGCGGGACACCCTGGTTCGGGGAAGTAGAGGATCTCGGTAGCGCTCCCTGACCAGGCGATCGCAACGAGGACAAGGACGGAGAGGAAACCGATCAACGTTCGCTTCTTCAATCCAAGCTCCTTCTCAAGACGCATCGGCCATCTGGCTCGGGGCCGAGGAACGATGCTGGTGTCGCACGGTTGCCATGTGCATGGCCGCTTCGGCGCGAGGCCCTCAAGACCGCAGCCCTCAAATGCGTTCCATTCCTCCGCAGCCGCCTTTGGCGATCGACGTATTGCACATCCCGCGATAGCAGGAGCCGTAGGTCGTGAGGCCGTATGCTTCTGGGTCTAGACGCTTGTTGGTGAGTTCCTTCGCGATGTAGTAGTCGGGCCGAGCGAATCTCATCCATTCAAGGAGGGCATCCTTGACGTCCTGCACGCCGTAGCCTCTGTTGTGGACGAGGTGGGCCGCGAGTCCCTTCCCGCTCCGAACGAGATTACAGGACAGCCCGTCGTTCTCGCAGCAGCAGCTGAACAGCATGTGGTCATCGCAACAAGGCGTGGGAACGCCTTTCAGGGCACTCTCGTACGTCCGGTTCTCGGCCGAGGAGAGTTGAATCGAGTCAGACCAGTCGAGGAACTGCGAGAGGTTGTCGAGAGAGAGCGGCACGCCGTAGTCGGTGGCAGTCCATTCGGCCGGGATAAGATCCGCCCGAGTCGAGGCCACGATGTCTTGACCGCCTTCCGACTCGGCGACCTCCGAAGGTCCGCAGGCGGCGAGCAAGAGCGCGCAGAGCAGCGCGAGCGAGACTCCGGCGAGCAAGCGGACGCGACGTCTCCATCGCAAGATTCTCAGAGCATTGACTGCAAACGTCATGAACCCCTCCTTCTCCCGGCGCGTCGACCTGCCGGAGGGCATCCGATCCCGATGAAGGGCCCAGTATACACGCTTCAAGGTGCGATTCCGCTGACCAGGAACGGGTAAACACGATGGAATGACCGCGACAACTGGATAAACCGGACCTGAAGGTCCACTTCCAACTAGACGAGATGCCTTCATCCATCGGATGGCGAAGCCGCGTCCTGTACACTTCGGGTCATCGAGGAGGCGGACGGCTTCGACGAAAGGAGTGGACGCAGCTGACAACCAGAGCGAAAGCCGAGCTCTATACCCCAGGTATCCGCTTTCG
>JBARQW010000066.1:0-4254 GCA_049643905.1 Bipolaricaulia bacterium | reverse complement strand
CCGAAGGCCTTGCTCTTCGCAAGCTCTCCATCCGCGATCGGGCCGGTCATGCCGGTGACCAGGACGGACAGACCCGGGGTGATTGCCTCCAGGCCGGGAGCCTTTGCGCCAATCCGCGCGAGCATCCGATTCGTCGCCTTCTCGAGGTCCTTGCCCATGTAGGTATCGAAGACGGCGACAAGCTTCCCCTCAAGCTTGCTGAGGTCCGCGATGAGCTTCTTGATCTTCCGAGTCGCACCGCCGATATGGTTCGGGCTTCCAATGACGAGGGCGTCGTAGCTGTCGAGTGCTTCTGACTTCACAGCGTCAATGCCGAGCACGAGAACGTCACCAACCCCGCCTCCGCGAAGCCCCTCGGCGATCTCCTCCGCCACGGTCTTCGTGTTGCCATACTTCGAATCGTAGATCACGACTGCATTCGCCACGGCATACCTCCTGTGTCTTCTACTTCGAGTGCCGCTGGAGTGACGCTACCCATTCCCGCGCTTCCCACAGCGCACATCCACCGTTCGTCTCGTCCAGGATCTCGTGGTTCTCCCGGATCGCACGCAGCAGGTCAGACTTCAGTGCCTCCTCAAGCCGCTGATTCCTCAAGCTCGCGTCGGAGTATGGGGAGAACGGACACGGTTCAACGCGCCCCTCTGGGCTGAGGTGAACGAATCCCCGCCCTGCCGCCAGACAGCCCCCGTAGCGGTCTTCGTCTCCCGGAAAGGCGACGAAAAGGGCGGGGAGGTCCCGTCTGTAGGCGACCAGCCGGCGAGCCTCCTCCGCGATCAGGTCCGTCGTGAGAATGAGATCCTCGGTTCCCTTCTCGATCGGGACGTAGTCGATGAAGAAGACGAGCCAGCAACCGTCTTTGATCAGACCGGCGACGAAGCGTTCGCTCAAGACCGTGTCGAAGTTCCCTGTCGTCACGGTCAAGGACGTTCCGAAGAGAACGCCGGCCTCGCCGAGACGTTTCATGGCGCCGCGCGCGGCCTCGTGGACGCCGGAGCCACGGCGGCTGTCGGTATCCGGTGAGTCGCCCTCCAAGCTGACAATCGGCACCACGTGCCGCTGTCGCCGCAGTCGCTGCACCACATGCTCATCGATGAGCAGACCGTTGGTGAACATGGCGAAGATGATGTTCGGGAAGGTCTCCGTGATGTCGAGGATCTCGGGTCTTGTGAGCGGCTCGCCACCGGCGATGAGGACGATCGACACGCCGAGTTCTTCCGCCTGTCGAAGTGCGTCCGCCAACTCATCGGGAGTCATCTCTTTCCCTTCTGAGGTCTGGTGCACTTGTGCGTAGCACCCCTTGCAGCTGAGATTGCAGCGCTTGGTGACGCTGAGTATCAGCATCGGGGGCACGTGGACGCCCCGCTTCTCCATCCGGCTGCGAAGGCGGGCCGCCCGCCGCTGTCCTCTGAGCAATCGCAGGAAAAGGGGCAGGACGCGCGGATGGCGAAGGCTGATCCACAGTCCACTCACCAAGAACTTGGCGATCTCCTCACTGAATGTGGCTCCGACGGCTTGCGCGTTGTCCACGAACCTTCCCTCTCCCCGTTGCCAGCCTTCTGCGCGATCCTGGCGCAGCTCACACCGTTCCACATCGAAGACCTGCACACACATCGTGCAGCGGATTCGACATCATACGCGACGGGGTCTCGAACTTCGTCAGTCTTTCGGATCAGTTCAGTGTGGGGTTGTCTGGATCCTTCCCAGGGAACTCGTCTCGCCTACCTCCGGAATGCGAATCGAATCGCCTGCTTCGGGCAGCCGTCGACACAAGCGCCGCAGAGGATGCACTCGGAATCGCGCATCGAGTTTCTCTGAACCTTCGCCATCACGTCGAGGCTCATCGGGCAGTTCTTGGTGCACGTCTGGCACTCGATGCACTTCGCTTTCTCGCCGCGAAGGCGGAGTCCGGGCAGTCTGAGAAGGTCACGGAGCTTGTTACCGACGACTATGAACGGCGCCATCCAGCAGCCGTAGTGGCAGAACGCGCGTCGTCCGAGACTGAGATTCAGCGCGATGATCACGCCCACGACGAACGCGTACATGATGTACGCTTCGGGCCGCGTCAGCGAGATCCCGTACTCCGTCTGGTAGAGAGGATCAACGGTTACGAGGCCCCCGGCCCGGACGAAGGTCGCGACGATGATGCCGATCCACGGAACCCAAGTGAAGTACTTGATCCAGTTCAGTCGCCCGCCCTTGACGCGGCGATCGTTGATCGGGAAACAGGCCTCACCGAGACCGCCACCTGGACAGATCCACCCGCAGAACCCGCGGCCCAGCAGTAACGCTGAGAGGAACATCAGACAGAACGCGACGAAACTCCCGGTGGCGATTCCCTTTGCTGCCCCGTCGATGATCAAGTAGGGCGAGAAGTACCAGATCGTGACCGGGAAGAGCACAAACGAGACCAGCAGAATCGTCCGCCGCAGGCGTTGTCGTCTCATGTGAAACACACCTTGAAGTGCCGCAGCTTGTTCGACCCCATCGGACTACTTCTTCTTCCAGCGGACACCGGCGAGAGGCGCCACTGCAATCCAAACGGCGATGGTCACCAGCATGGCCATCACGTAGCCGAACGGCTCCAGGCCAAACCTTGGAGCGATCGCCCGAGAGAAGAGCATGACAAACAGTGAACTTAAGAAGAAACCCGGAATGGCGGTCAGAATGCGGAAGTAGCCGGTCATGATGCCTCCTTGTCGCTCGCGTCGCTTCGGTCGTCCTGCTCGCTGAAGTACTTCTCTTCGATCCTGGCGAGCATGCTGTGGCACATGTCAAGCATCCCCTTGCGTTGCCCCGAATCCATCTTCGAGAAGCAGCCGTCCATCATCTTGGGCATCATCTCGTGCATCATCTTCGGCATCATCCCTCCGAACGCCTTGCCGAACAGCCTGCCGGCGGGTCCCTTGCCGGCCCGAACGACCAATGGCGCTGCGGCGACCCACAACGCGATGGTGATGAGCATCGCGAAGACGTAGTCGACGGGCTCGAGTTCGAGTTGCGGCGCGATGCTTCGAGAGAACAGCATCACGAACAACGAACTCAAGAAGAAGCCCGGTGCCGCCGCCAGAATCCTGAGGTACCCCGTCACTCCTTCACCCCCTTCTGACCGGAACGCCGAAGCGACTTCCAGCCGCGCTTCGTTTCCCGGCCGTTCTCCGTATGCCATTCGTTCCCCGTGTTGAGCGCAGACGGTACAACACGGAGAACGAAACCCGCTAGAACTGGACTAGTAGATCCAGATTATTGAAGAACCCGCGTGCCGTCAATAGCCGGTGGACGGAATCGGCCAATCGGAAGAGGGAACAGGAAAGGGAGAGCATGAGCGGAGTAATCGTCTACAAGAGCAACTACGGAAGCACACGACAGAACGCGGAGTGGATCCACGAAGAAACGGGTTTCTCAGTCTACGAGACCAAGGATCGGGACATCCCGTGGGCGGGAAGCCCGGTCGTCGTCATCGGCAGTCCGGTGATGGCCGGCAAGCCGGTTCTGACGAAGTGGACGCAGAAGATGTGGGGACGCATGAAGGACGCGAAGGTCGCCTTCTATACGACGTCACAGACGCCTCCGACCGAGCAGGTTCTCCAGGATGGCTTCCGGTCCGCGTTCCCAGCAGAGATGGCATCGGCGATGAAGTACTTCCCGCTCCATGGGAGACTCAATTTCGCAGACCTCGGCGGCTTGCACAGAATGATGATGCGGATCGGCCGGCTGATCGAGAAAGATCCGGCCATCAAGGAGCAGATGATGACGCCCGTCGACGGCGTCGATCGGGGGAACATCGAGGAGATCGTCCAATACGTTCGAAGCATCCAGCAGGGTTGAGGAGCTTGATCCGTAGGTCTCTCTGAGAGAGGGAGGAGTGCACGCGATGTCATCAGGAACGGAATTGAGGCCGCTGGAGCGATGGACCATGGTGGTGGGGTTTGTACTATCTGCAGTTGTCATTGGCGTGGTGGCCGCAAGCTATCTGCTGAACATGCAGTTCCAATACCTGGCGCTTGTCTGGATCATCGGGATCGCCTTCGGGGCCGTGGCGCTTCTTCTGGTCATGTGGCCGCTGACCCTCCGTGGCCGCCTGGATGATCCACCTACCGGAAGGCTGCGAGCGCTCCTAATCCTTGCTGTGCCGATTGCGTTCGTGTTGGACAGCTAGATCTGCGGCCTGGGGGCCTCAAGGCGTGCTCCGCGCTGTGCAACGGAATCAGCCTTGGGCTGATCGCGCTGAGCATCGTTGTCGCCATTCAGCTCTAC
>JBARQW010000065.1:0-1843 GCA_049643905.1 Bipolaricaulia bacterium | reverse complement strand
GGTCTCGCACCGCATGCGCTGTCAGTTCACCGCTCTCAATCGCATCTACGAGGCGCCCCACCTGGCTTTCCTTGTTCTTGAGTTCCTTGGCGAGCAGCTTACGCTGCCGCTTGATCTGCCCTTCGCGGTCACCCAGCTCACGATTCAGTTCTGCTCCCAATCGTCTTAGGTTCTCCTCTTCGAGCAGCACGTCGGTCACCTTTTCGAGGATTGCCTCGTCAAGCCGTGCCCGGCGTATGTAACGGGTAGCGCACACCGTCTTTCCCGATTCGAGGAGGCCGCTGCACACGTAGTAGAACTGCGTCCCAGACTTGGCGGATACCCCGTGCATGCGCCGGCCACACTTGCTGCAGCGTAAGAGGCCGGACAGGAGGTAGTCGCTTCCTAACACGCGCGGATGCGTCTTCATGCGCATTTCCCTGAGCTGTTGCGCCTTCTCATACGTTTCGCGGTCGATTAACGCCGGATGGGCGTCCTCGATCACCAGCTCCCGATCCCCCTCATTCAGAAACCGCGCGCTCTTCGTCTTGAACTTCAGCCTGAGCGTGCCTACGTAGGCGGGGTTTTCGAGGATACGCAGCACCCCTTTGGTGGACCATGATTTTCCGGTCGGAGTCGTCAGCCCCTCTTCGTTCAGCGAGATGGCCACTGACTTGGCGCCTTGCGCACCCCCAACATACACCTCATAGATCCGGCGTATGAGCGGCGCCGTCTCTTCATTCGGAACTAGGCGGTACCGCGTTGCCTTACCGTCCTGCACCGGTTCCTTCGCATACCCCATCGGCGGAAGCGAGAACGGGAAGAAGCCTCGCTTCGCGACCTCGCGCATACCCCGCATGACATCCTGAGACAGGCTAAGCGAGAACCGGCTGTCCGCTGCCTCAACGACCGCTTCAAGAATCTCGCCGTCGATGCTGTCTACCCCGGGTTCTGTAACGGACATCACATCCACACCCATGTTCCGCAGGTACCGCTTGTATACCGCGGCATGCACCCGGTCACGCGAGAACCGATTGTTCTTCCACACCACCACTGCACCGATACGGTCCCGGTGTAACTTGCAGAACGCCACCATCTCCTGAAATCCCGGGCGCTGGTCGGTCGTCCCGCTGTATCCGTCGTCTTTAAATTCTCCTAGCACGACGTATCCCTGCCTGTCGCAGAACGCGTGCAACTCCCGCAGCTGCGCTGATATCGACAGACCCTTGTCCGCTTGGCGCTCAGACGATGCTCGGACGTAGAGGACGACGTACATGGCGCAATCACGCTCCAGGCCTTTCAGATGCACCATTCTAGGCTCCATCATCACCCTCTGCCAAACGCAGCAATCGGAGGTCCTGCGCGGTTTCCCGGTATGACGCACTGTCAGCCATCGTTTCGGCGATCACCCGTGCAAGCAATGAGAAGCCAGTCCGTACCTCGGTTGGAGTCATTTCCGCCTCTGGACGGACCACCGTTACCTCAAACGGCTTCAGGTCATTGCGTGCCAGTGTGGGCGTGGGTTTCCTCCTTCTCTCGCCATAACGATGTCGGCATATACATCGCCACGGACCAAGGCAAGTCAAGCCTGCACTGTGGTACCTTCATGGGGTTACTCCTTGTGTCGCTCCCGGAACGCACGTTGCCGGTGTGCCGCCGAGCAGTACCGCGTCTTCCGGCCGTGTTTCGCCTTAAGGTAGACCTTGTGGCACTGCCGACAGACCCCGAGATGCACGATCTGGCGGTGGCGGGACCAATAATCGAAGAATGCCAGCGCCACCGATGCGGTCACGAACGGGTGTTCTTCCTCGGTATCCGCACTGAACTGCATCACGAGACGGTACTCGCCCAGGCTTTTCGTCCA
>JBARQW010000064.1:0-1830 GCA_049643905.1 Bipolaricaulia bacterium | reverse complement strand
CGCTACTGATTGTGATCCTCACCGCCGTGTGGACGTTCGGGCTGCTCGGTCTCTGGGGCGTTCCCGTGAACTTCCTGATGATCGCGGTGCTGCCTCTTCTGCTCGGCGTCGGAATCGATGATGCCATTCACATGCTCCACCGCTACGAAGGTGAGCGGCGCCTCGGCCATGCGGGCGGAAGCGCCATCGACACCGCGGTCACCCGGACCGGCCGCGCGCTCCTCCTAACGACGCTGACAACGGTCGTTGGCTTCTCCTCCCTCGTCGTGTCGAGAAGCCCGACCATCCAGCAGTTCGGCCTGCTGGCGAGTTTTGCCATGCTGACAAGCTTCATCGTCACCATGACGGTGATCCCCGCATCGAAGCATCTGATGCGTGAATCCGCCGCCAAGCGTGCCGATCCACTGGGTGACGAAACACGCCTCGGCCGTGGCTTGCGGAAGTACGCGACATTCGTCGCCCGATCCAAGATAGGACCGCTCGTTGTCGCGGCCGCCGTGCTGCTCGGGGTCGGAGCGTTCATCATCGGACAGGATCTTGAGCTCTACGCCTTCGATCTGCGCCGGATGCTTCCTCCTGAGTTTCCGGTCGTGCAGCTGTACGACGACATCAATGAGGAGTTCCGCGTGTACGACGAGGTCAGCATCCTGGTCAAGGGGCCGATCACGAGTCTCGAGGTCATGCGCGCGCTCGTCGGCGCGGCGCCGACCGCGCTGTCGGCCTCTCCATACGTCCGCAAGGTGACGTCGATCGCCCACCTTCTCGACGACGCCCGCCGCGTGAATCCACAGCTGGAGGCGCAGTTCATGCGCCGCTTCTTGGAAGTAGGAGCCGCGGAGGCCTACGAAGAACTGCTCGATGTGCTCTTTGCGGATCCGGACCTACGCATTCGCGCAGCCGGATACGTCGATCGCAACGAGAGCGGGGAGTACACGGCAACGGTGATTCGAGCCGACGTCCTCCGATTCCACAACCACGAGCAAGCGGAGGCCGTCTCACAGGACATCACGGCTCGGGCGGCGCCACTGGTAGCGGAGCTGGAGCGCCTGGGACTGCAGGTCGTGGTCACCGGGTCCCCCTACCTCACCGAGCTGTCACTTCGTTCGTTGCGCGACGGCTTCTTCATGTCCATGGGGATTGCGTTCTTCCTGTGCTTCGGCGTAATCGCCTTGGTCTTCCGCTCGCTGCGGTGGGCGGCAGTCAGCGTCGTGCCGATGGCCTTGGTGATGGGATTCGAACTCGCCACGATCAAGCTGCTCGGCATTCGGATCAACGCGTCGACCGCAATGGTCGCGGCAATCGCCATCGGCGTGGGCGTCGACTATGCGATCCACCTCGTTCAGAGATTCCGTGAGGAGCGCAATCTAGGGATGGCCACGTCGAGAACCGGCGAGGCGCTGTTCAGCGGGTGTGCGACGACGATTGCGGCGTTCTTCGCGCTCATTCTGGGGACAATCTTGTGGAACCGCGATTTCGGCCTCCTCGCCGGAACGGCGGTCTTGTATGCATTCGCCGTGACCGTCATGATCCTCCCCGCCATGCTCAATCTGGTAGTCAAACCGCGCAAAGACAAGGAGTGATCGACAATGTAGAGAGGCATCTTCCTGCTGCTGCTTCTTTCGTTGGTGGTCGGCGGGGCGCTCTGCGTTCTGGCCGCCGATTCCGATGGCGATGGGCTGAGCGACGCCGAGGAGGCCGTCCTGTCCACCGACGCGCTGAATCCGGACAGCGACGGAGATGGACTCACTGACGGAGAGGAGTACCTCGAGCGATTCACAGACCCGCTCAGCGAGGACACCGATGGGGACGGGCTTCTCGATTCGGAAGACG
>JBARQW010000063.1:0-9388 GCA_049643905.1 Bipolaricaulia bacterium | reverse complement strand
GTCGCCGGCCCCAAGAACCGCGACATCGACGGCCCGACCGAGATCTGGGCGTTCTTCGAGACACACTGAGTCCGACTGCGACATCTGTTGCGAACCGTACGCCTCGGCATGCGGGCGGACTGCACGTTCGCCGCAACCACCTTAGAATGGCACCGTCGAACGAGTGGAAAGGAGCCCCACCATGCCTCTCGCAACGCGACGAACCGTTCTGACTGCCGCAGTCGTCGCATGCCTCGCAGCCGGATCCGGCTTCGCCTCCGACGAAGCAACACGGAACGATCTCCTGGCACTGGCCGACGACGCCTACACCGCGAGGCATGTTCCGGAGAGGATGACCGAGGCGATTTCGCTGTACGAGGCCGTCCTGCCCAGCCTCGGCACCCTGTCTGTCCAGTCGCAGGCGTTCGTTCTCGATCGGCTGGCCCAGCTCTGCTACGAAGCGACGACCTTCACGACCGGCGACACGCCGGAAGATCGGGAGTTGTTCGAGCTGGGCAAGGCCTACGGGCTGCAGAGCCTTCGACTCGATCCGGAATTCGCCGACATCGAGGCGCGAAGCTTCGCCGATGCCGTAGCGATCGCGACCGACCCCGCGGCGCTTCTGTGGACGGCCGACAATTGGGGAGCCCTCTGCGGGATCGACCTATTCGAGGGGCTCCTCCAATTCGGCAAGGTTCGCGCGCTGTACGAGCGATGCTTGGCCGTGGACGAAACGTACTGGGGCGCCAGCTCACACAACGCGCTCGGCGCGCTCCTCGTCGTCACGCCGTCGACGCTCGGCGGGGATCTCGAACGCGGACGCATGCACTTGGAGAAGGCGATCACGCTTGCGCCAAGCTACCTGCTGAATCGCGTCGTCTACGCGCAATACTGGGGATTCAGCTACGGCTTCTTCGGCAACGTGAACGGGGTTCGGGACAACGAGCTGATCGAGCGGGAGTTGACCTTCGTCCTCGGCGAGCCCATCGGGGCGTGGCCTTTCTGGAATCGAGAGGCGAAGAAAGAAGCCGAAGCACTCCTCCAGAGGCTGCGCGAGGCGGTCCCATGACGCCTCGTCGCGCGGCGGCCTGCCTGCTGCTCGTCGCGTTGGTGGGTCTGTGGATTCTCGCCGTCGCGGACGACGACTCCTCAGCGGATGCATGGGCAGGCTCGACTGCAGCGGTCAACGTCTTCGCCCGCGGTGTGGGGCAGCCCCGCCCGATCCTGAACATCGCTCACGGGGGCGCGTCGTCCCTCGCGCCGCAGAACACGCTCGCCGCGGGGCGGAAGGCGTTCGCGATCGGCGCCGACGTTTGGGGCGTCGACGTCCGACCCTCCGCAGATGGATGCCTCGTGCTGATGCACGACGACACCCTCGATCGCACCACGAACGTCGAAGCGCTCTTCCCGGAGCGCGCGCCGTGGACGGTCGCCTCGTTCACGTTGGAGGAGATCCGGAGACTCGACGCCGGCTCGTGGTTCATCGACGAAGACCCGTTCGCCCAGATCGAGGCCGGCAACGTCCCCGAGGTCGTATTCCTTGCGTACGTCGGCGAGCCGGTGCCCACTCTGCGCGAAGCGCTCGAGTTCGTTGCCACCCATGGCGGGCTGATCGACGTTGAGGTGAAGCCGTTGGGTGAGGCGTCGAGGGAAGGGATCGCCGCCCGTCTCGTCGATCTGATACACGAGACCGGCACCGCAGGCCGTGCCCTTGTCTCGTCGTTCGATCACGACCTCCTCCGGGAGGTGAAGCGGCTCGATCCATCGATTCCGATCGGAGCGCTGGCGGTCCTCGCCCCGCCGAACACCGTCGAGTACCTCGACGCGCTGGCGGCCGACGTCTACCTGCCCAGCGTCGTCGGCTTCCTCGGCGATCTGTTGGGAAGGCTGGCCGAGCGCGGCATCAAGGTCTTCGTCTGGACGCACAACACCGAGTCGCAGCTCGAGTACGCGATCGATCTCGAAGGCGTGGCCGGCATCTACACCGACTTCCCGCAACGACTGGCGGCTCTGCTCGACGAGCGATTCGGAACGGAAGGATCGTCTTGAGGCGGCGGCGCGCATGGCCGCAATCCGCCTGCGCGCTCTTGGCTCTTCTCACGCTCTCGGGTCCTCTCGGTGGGGCCGCCCTCGCCGCAGGGACACCGACGTGGGTCGTGGCCTTCGATTCGGGCACCCGCGTGGTCCGCGAGGTCGCCGAAGCGCTCGCAGGGAAAGGGCGGAGCATCCTGGAGAGCTACCCGCGGGGGAGCGAGCTGTTCCTCGGCCTGTTGAGCCTGTTTCCCGAACGAACGAGGATTGCAGGGATCGAATGGGGGATGCGCTTGTCGCTCGGGCACGATCCCGACAGGGCAACGGACCTCGACGTCAGCGCACTCGCGGAGTGGTGCGTGGCCCAATACCCGGATGACGGCCGTCGATACGAGGCCATCGTCGTCGGCTCGCCGAACGGCGCGGTCGCGCATCTTGCCGCACTGCTCGGAGCGCCGTTTCTCACGACGTCGTTCGGTCTGACGTTTCGTCGTCCGACGATCGATCCCGACGATCTCTCGGCGTATCGGCGAACCGCCGAACCCCTCGCCCGTACGATTCTCGCGCGCAACAAGGGGATCGACTTCGAGGTCGTCTGCCACTACGACCCGACTCACGATCGATCGCTGGTGAAGGTCGTCGACTTCCTTCGCGTCAAGCTTCACGAATTCCCGGAAGCATACCGGGGGTTCGTCCGCGATCGCCTCGCCCCAGGAGGGAAGCTGATCCTGATCGACTGCGCCTACGCATGGCCTCAAGCCGAGTTGTCCGAGCGCACGTTCCTGCAAATCGGTGGCCTCGGAGCGATCTCGCCGGACGCATACCTCGCGCAATGGCCCGTCGATGCGCCAATCGAGATTCGGCGGGAGTCCGAATGGGGCTGTCCGGAGCCGTTCGCAGACGCCGTCACGGCGCACGCGGCGGAGCAGGGAATCGACATCGTGAGAATCCGGTTCGACCGCCCCGAAGCGTACAGTCTGCTCGTCTACGACGCGTACCGAGCCTGCCCGAACGTTCGGCCGAACGCCCTGATGATCGATTGCTTCAACCACCAGAATCCGCGAACCAACATCGAGACCGGGATTCCGTCGCTGTGGCTTCCGTTCAACACCCAGGAGGGGCTGGCGTTGGCGGCCGACGTTCTGGCCGGAGCCGACGTTGACACGATCCACTTCACGCTCCTGCCTTCGTTCGCCCGAAGCCCGGACACCGCCTCGCTCGATGCGTGGATCGACCTGCTCTCCGTTCATGGCGCGCTCACGCTCGTCGGCATCCGCCCCGACAAGTTCCCGGCCGATCCCCTCGCGCCGTACCGATTCGCACGCGACATGAAGAAGCTGCGAGAAGACAACCGCCTTCCTTTACCCCTTCGGCTCTCCCTCTCAACATTCGAATCGCTGTGGATGGATCGCGTGCCGACCCCCCAAGAGGACTGAGCGTGCCGACCTCAACCACAACGGGGGCAGGTCGTGCAGTGACGTATGCGGCATCGGCCTCGAGCCTCTGGACTCGCGCGAAGACCGCGGCTAGGCTGAGGCTCATGAGTGAGACGGATTGCGTGATGGCCCGGATGCACACGGCCGAGCACATCCTGACCGCCGTGATGGCGCGATCGTACGGATCGCCGCGAAACGTGGAGACGCATCTTGGACTGAAGAAGTCGAAGTGCGACTTCCCGGTCGCCGGTCGGCTGGGCGAGGCCGACACCCGAACGATCGAGGCTGCCGTGAACGCCGAGATCAGCGCCGACCATCCGGTGAGCGTGACGCACATCACACGAACGCAGGCCGCGGAACGACTCGATCTCTGGAAGGTTCCCAGCGGCGTCGACCCGATCCGGCTTGTCCGAATCGGCGATCTCGATGAGACGGCGTGTGCCGGCGAGCACGTCGAGCGAACGAGCCGGATCGGCCGATTCGTCCTTCGCAGCCTGACGATGAAGGGCGATCACGTCGTGCGAATCCGGTTTGGGCTGGAGGCCATCGATGCGTCGTAGATCCTGGATCGCAACCCTTCCCGACATCGAGCCGACCACGCTCCTCCGCCGTTCCATCGCTGGCCCGACCGAGATCTGGGCGTTCTTCCTGGACCACAAGTCGACGGAGCCCCCAGTCCCTCAACACGAGGGTCCTTGATGTAACGACGGGACGCGACGGCAGTCCTCAGGCCGCGGGTACCGAAGGTCGGCGGCCTACATGCAGGCCAGATGAGACCACCCCGAGGGATGTCCCCACAGTGAGTCAGACGCGGTCCGTCCCGCGAAACCCTAAGAATCAAGATCGGACCCCAGATTCCGGGTGCCCGTCGAATCCGCGCAGGCTAAGAAGACGACAGCTCCGGCAGCCCCCGCACTTCGCCCAGAACGAGTCCATGGGCGAAGGCCAACGCGTTCGAGCCACTTCCGCCTCGCTTCTTCGGCCCCAACGCTAGCTTAGTCCTTGGACCTGTCCCCGATGACGGTCCGGTTACCGAGCGAGACACGCAGGCCACGGAGGGCCGGGGCAAGGCGGGCATATCCGTCGGATCTCGTTGTGTCTTCCCGCAACCCGACCTCTGAAGCTGCGTGGCCTGCCTGCTGTGCGGGGTACGCCGTAGAAGCAAGGAGGTTGAAGCAGGGCAAGTCCGTAGTTCCCACCAGCGGCAGAGATGCGATTGCTCGTGAGACGTGCCCTGACCCAGTGCTGCATCAATACTCCTGTATCGCGGGCCGAGACGGTGCACCCCGCCATGACCAACCGCGCGCGGTCTTGGAGCCACAGCCCGTGGCTCACCCGTGCTATGTTGGAGCCGACGACCTCGGCCTTCGCACCGTCACGAAGCGAGACGCCGCTTCCTGAGCAGTCCGAAATCTCAGACTGCCTCACTCTCGCCAGGCCGCAATCGTGAAGATGAAGCCCGATGTCCGTCTTGCGTACCACGCTCCCTGTTACCTGAGCACGCGACTTGCCGCGAAGATCTATGCCACGCCGGCCGCCAAGGAACTCACAGCCATCAAGAACAGCTTGACCGGTTCCACCTATCGCCAGTCCGCAGTCGCCGCCGACTATCGTGAGAGATGTCGCGTGAAGTCTCCCGCCCGAGATGACGGAAACTGCGGGAGCGTGTGGGTCCCTCGCTTTCAACGTGACTGGACTGCCTGCCTGGGAGGTCACACGAATAGGCTTGTAGATTGTTAGACCCGCTTCGAATTCTCCCTCCCGTATCACCAGTTCCCCGTTTGGCTGCAGGGCATCGATAGCCTCCTGCAAGGAAGCGAAGCGTCGGTCAGGGTACTCGACCTTGCTCTCAGTTGCCGGAACGGGACTCGCGCGCAACCCCTTGGGGGCATTGCCCACGATGTCCACCCCGTTGCCACGCATGACGTTCGTCGCGCCCACGACTCCACCCCACCAGCAACCGAGCCCGTAGCGCCTGTTGTCATCAATCTGATTGGCTCGTATCGCGGCTTTCCCGAAGTCCACGCAGATGCCTCGATCGTTCCCGGATACGGTGCACGTCAGGATCTGCGCCCGAACCCGACCATCAACACCACGGATGTGAACACCGATTGAACTCCCTTGGATTTCGCACTCTGAGATTCTAGCACGCGCGTTCCCTACTACACAGATGCCAGCTGACTGATTCCCTGTAAGCCTGCATGCTGCGATCCTGACATGAACGCGTCTTCCCATCGGGGGTAGGACTTCGACGCCTTGTTCGCTGTCGAAGATGCGGCAATCCTTTACCGTCGCGTGACCGGACGAGCGGATCGAGATGCCGCGGCCGGGGAAGCCACGAATTTCGCATTGCCTAATGCTAGCTTCAGCTATCCCGAGGAGTAATATCCCATTCCTGACACCGGAGGTCGTCGCATCACTGCTTACGCTGAGGCCACCGACATGGACCGAAAGCGAATGCTTCCGATCCATGCGTCGTTCCTTCTTACCCGTGAGGGCAACACGCCCCGAAGCGGCCTCTCTCGGGCTTCCGTCGATGACAAGTGCGCCGACGCCACTTAGATTTGCACCTTGACCCCGAAGATATAGCGACTTCCGGATGGTGAGGCTCTCACGCCAACTGCCCTTGCCGAGGATGACGTGTCCGCCTTCGGGTGCTCGATCTATAGCGTCTTGGATGGACTCGCCCTCCCGTACCGTGATCTCGCGGACCACTTGGCTGTTGGCTCCCATGAGGCCTCCTCTTGACAGACCTGGGCTCAGCACACCCGTTAGGCTACCGTAGCACGGAGTCCCAGCTGAAGTCTATTCGGGCGCCCGCGAAGAGAACTCGGCCCAACATGAAGCAGGGGCACCGATCCACATCCTTGCCCTGTCTCCGGATGCAGCTCAGTGTTCGGCTGGACGTCGAGGAGAGGAAGTGGTGCAAGTGGAGGGCACCAGCCTTGACAGGCCACGGTTTCTGTGAACAGCCTCTTGACATCTGCAGATGGAACACGAGACTGGTCGCATGACGATTCCTCTTCTCGTGGTGACGGTGTTCGTCGTGGCTGCAGCGCTCGTCGTCATCTCTGTTGCCGGCAGGCGCCGCTCTGAGGCTCGGCGGAACCCTCCAAACCTATCTCTCGAAAGCCGCTGGGAGAAACACTGCTACAAGCGACTAGTCAGGAGACTCCTGGGGGACGAAGATGCAGCGGAACGCTTGATCGAGTACGAGCGCATTCGCAATCCGGGTGCTAGCAGGGCGACGTTAGTCGAAGCAGCGATCCACCGTCTCGAGCACGATCGTGGAAGCTGGCGAGTCTAGTAGGGCTGGAGATGAGAAAGAAACAAAGGGTCTACCATTGGATTTTGCAGGTGCGGGGAACGCCCCCGTTGATGGGTAGACGGCTACTCAGCTATGCTGAGTCGCTTGGGAGTTGCTTCCCAACTCCATGAACGTTGACGGGGGGCTGGCTGCTCTGCGGAGCAGCTCGGGGTCCGTGGTCTGTGACTGCTCGACTCTGAAATGCCGCCCTGTCATCTGCGTCATCCAGGAGCGTCTGCCGGGATGCGTTCTTCCTGGACCACACATCGACGGAGGTCTCGGTCCCAAGACACGAAGAACCTTGATGTAACGACGGAACGCAATGGCAGTTCTCAGGCCGCGTTCAAGCGCCGGCACACACGCGGAATCCAAGAGTGGGAATTTGACCCCGAAGGCTCCACCTCGATCAGGCAACCCCAAGCGGCAAGCTCCATCGATTCGAAAGCAATGGTCTAGCCTCGCCCCCTCGGCACCGCTTTGAGGATCGGTTCCCACGCCTCACGATCGACGAGGCCCGATATCCTCTCCACCGACCTGAACGCACTCCTCCCGGCTCGTAAGAGATCTGGAGGCTCTTGGTGTGTAGCCTAATCCTTCGCAAATGCATGCTCGTCGCCCCACATCTCGAATCCCTCGGCCTGGAAAGCGGCGTTGCGCATCGTCAGAGTGTGCGCAAACGCCACGTTCAGCTTTCCTTCCGAGGTTACCGAGTACTTCTCCTCGGGCTCATGCTCCACGAAGGGCTGCAGGTCCGGTCTCTCCAGATCCGGTGCCTCGAAAGCGGCGAGCTTGCCGAAGACCTTCACCCTTGTCGGACGAGTAGCTCGCCTCGGCTGCGTTCCGGCTATGAGCTTGGTTTCGACCTCCTCTAGCCCAAGGCACTCGCCGATCGCCAGTGCCAGAGCTTCACGAAGGATCTGCAGGTCCTCTCGTAGCGCATCCAAGAACCCGGGCTTGAGCTTCTTCCCTCCATGGAATAGCTGGCCTCGATGCGTCCGTATGCGCTTGTGCGTCTCTCTGCCCCCATCAACTAAGCGCTCAAACAGCTCAGCCACGCCCGCCATGTCATTCAGGCGACCCAATGGTTTCTTACACTTCGGGCATTCCTTGAGTTGGTGCTTGCACTTCGAACACGTCGGGAAGAGCTCCACCGCCTCGTGGCACAAGATGTCGAGCAATGCCCACGAAGCGGCCTCAAGGCCCTCCCAGTATGCGATGAACTGCCCAACGGTCTCGAGTTCCAAATCCCCTTTGCGAAGCCACTGTGCAGCTTGCGAGATCCGCCACTTCGTGGCCTCATCAGCCTTGTCGTAGAGCGAGTAGACGGTATTGAGAAGGTCTGCGTCGATGGGTCGCAAGTCCCCGAGTGGCCCCCGACTCCTCTGGTGCACCCAGACAACATCCACATCAGCTTGCCCCCGTGGGATCTCGTAGGCTGACTTCAGCGTTGCGGGACTGCAGGCCGCAGCTGTCGTGTACGAGATCAGGTTCACCAGTCCTTCCGTGAGGTTCTGCGCCCTACTGATTGCCTCGTCCATGTCCCCGGCGGGGACATCCATGTCAAGACTGAGCCCCTCATGCACCGATACCCCGCTCTCGTCGCGGGAAGCATCGTGAAGGACGAGCCTCGCGCCATCGGAGGTCCAGGAGAACTTCCAGATCGGGCGGTTCCCCTGTTGCTGCTGGCTGTGGCTCTCTGCGATCGACGCCAGTGTCTCTACTCGAAAACGAACGAAGTACCTTGCCATTGCCGATCTACCTCCCACGCATTCCTTGCCTACAGCCCACAGCTTACTCGCTAGTCATCCACTTGAAGAGCTTGACCGCGAAGTAGCAGCCGCAACCACTGCGCCCATGATCACCTGCGGGCTTGGGTCCATGTTTTGTGATGCACGTCCGCAGTCAAACCTTCTGCCTCGAATGACTGTGGGTCGAAGAGCGTGGTTCAGGGTCAGAGTGTTATTTCCGAATCACCTCCTGGCCGTGGCAGGAGGACGAACCTGCCCTCGTTCCAGGCCAGGCAGCGGGCTGCCTGCCGGGGCGTGCCACGAAGAGGCGCGCCGAGAAGAGTCAGGCTACTCGACGGATCCCACCCGTCGTGCGACGAAGCCGAACGGTGTCCCGTGCCAGTCTGTCGTCCCCGCCAGGATCCCGGCTTCGTGCGAATGCAGGAAGCCGTGGAAGCTCTGCGACCCGCCGACGAAGAAGACGTCGAACCAGATCTCCCGTGGATTCGAATTCGACAGCTGCCCGGAGACCGGGACCGGCGTTCCGCCTTCCGGTGTGTACGTGCCCGTGATTTGGGGCGAGGGGATGATCGCCATCAACGGAAGCTGGACGTCATCGAACTCGAGCACGCCCTGCCACCCATCGTGGTTCATCTCCCATCGTCCGAGGAACGAGCTCGGTCCGATCGGCCCCACGGCCGGAACGCCGGCGAGGTACCCGTCCTTGGTCCCGTAGAAGGCGTAGGTCTGGCCGTCGCGATTGTCCGACATCGTCCCCGCGAGGGTCACCGGGTCCTGCGTGAAGACGTAGCCTGTGAAGTGCAGCCCCTGGCGATCGCCGTAGTCGAGGTTCGGCACATCCCAGTCGATCCAGAACTCGATTCGGTGATCGTCGATCCGTCCGTTGA
>JBARQW010000062.1:0-6194 GCA_049643905.1 Bipolaricaulia bacterium | reverse complement strand
ACCTGTGTCAGCGCTGCACGTACCGCTGAGACCTGGAGCAGGATCTCCGGACAGTCCCTGCCTTCTTCCACCATGCGAAGAACGGCCCCGACGTGCCCCGAGATCTTCTTCAGTCGCTGCGTAGCCTGCTCGTGACTGTGCTCATGCATGACACTACCCTCCTCAGTATCCCCTCCCCGGGGATACCACGATCGTCTATACCTGACAGGATGGAGGAAATCAAGAGATCCCCACTGAGTAAGCGTCAGGGGGGATCCAGCTGTCGAGTTCCGTTGTCACTCTCCGCGCCGGGCATCTGATCGACGGTCAGCGACCAAGAGGGAAGGCTCGACGCGGAGCCTCGGTCTGGGAAGGGCACTGGGTCCCGCGTGCTGGCTTCCCATGTGGGCTCTCCCGTATCCTCCTCGCGGACGGACAGGAGGGTGCAATGACCGACGATGTCTACCGACGGCTGGCGACGCGCGTTGACGAGATCCCCAACGGTTTTCCAGCGACAGAGAGCGGGGTCGAGCTTCGGCTGCTCGCCAAGATGTTCACGCCCGAGGAGGCGCAGGTGGCCAGCGTCATGAGGCTGACGCCCGAGCCGGCCGCGGAGATCGCCCTCCGCGCCGGCGCCGACCAGGAGACAGGCCTCGGCCATCTTCAGGCGATGGCCGACAAGGGGCTGATCATCGTCAATAGAACCGAGGACGAGCCAGCGTTCTCACTGATGCCGTTCATCGTCGGGTTCTACGAGGCCTGGCTGACGCGGATGGACGAGGAATACGCGTCGCTGTTTGAAGCCTACTACCAGGAGACACGAGCCGGAATGCTGGGCGAGAGCCCTTCCGTCCATCGCGTCATCCCGATCGAGCTAGCGATTCCATTCGAGGTCGAAATCTTCCCCTACGAGCGCGCCAGCGCGCTGCTCGAGCGCGCGAAATCGTGGGGCGTGCGCGACTGCATCTGCCGCGTTCAGAAGACGCTGATCGGGCAGGCCTGCGGTCATCCGGTCGAGAACTGCCTGATCTTCGCGCCGGTCGAGAGCGCCTACGAGGGAAGCGAGGACATCCGACCCCTCACCAAGGAAGAAGCTCTCGGCGTTCTTCGCGAGGCTGAAGAGGCCGGCTTGGTTCATTCCTCGGGAAACTACCGACGCGGGAATACCTACATCTGCAACTGCTGCACTTGCGGCTGCGGCGTAATGCGTGGCATTGCCGAGTTCGGAATCCAGACAGCGGTCGCTCGCTCGGCGTTTCGCGCCATCGTCGAGATCGAGACGTGCATCGGCTGCGGAACCTGCCTAGATCGCTGCCAGTTCGCAGCATTGTCCCTGTCAGACGGAAAGGCCCACATCTATCCCGACGTATGCGCTGGCTGCGGCCTCTGCGTCACGACGTGCCCGGCCGAGGCCCTGCATCTTGAGCGGCGGCCCGAGGACGAGACATCGAAGCCGCCGGCGACACTGCGACACTGGATGAAGGAGCGGGCCGAGGCCCGCGGGATCACGATGGAGGGCATCGTCTAGCCAGCCGATTCGAGATCTGGGCATCGACCACGACGTTTCACCCGGAACCTGGTGCCGATCGGAGGCCTCACAGATGGATGAAGCAAAGCACGTGAAGCTGTCCCCGCGCGAGGTGGTCATCCTCGCAGGGGACTACGAGGCGCTGGTCGCCTGGTAGGTCGATGTGCTGGGTTTCCGCGTGACCGCGCAGTTCTCTGACGGATACCGGTACACCAATCTAGCGACCGAATCCGGCATCCGCATCGGAGTCGCACCGGCATCCGAAGTGGGCGTGACGCCCGGCGATCGCGCGAACAACACGGTATTGCTTCCAGTCGGAGTCCCTGATGTCAAAGGCCTGTTCGAACATCTGCGGGAAGCCGGCGGGACGGTCACCTTCGGTCCTTCGTTTGACGACGGCGGCCAGTTCTGGTATGGCGGGATAGCCGACCTCGAAGGGAACCCGATTTGGGTGGTTGACGGGAACTGCCCGTAGACGTTCTCGTGAGACGCCAGAGCAAGTCGAAACAGGGATCTCCCTGCATCGATTCTTACGGAGTTCCCGAAGAACTTTTCGCTCCGTCGATACACAATCCTTCAATCAGACGATCCTAGACCTGAAATCGAACGAGATGGAGAACTCCCCGCGGCTGGCTTCGAGTGGCAGCGCGCGACAGCAACCCTAGTCTGTTGTTGGGAGGACCGTGACGACCCGTGTCCCGATATTGAGGTTGCTCAGATCCAGGCCGTTACTGCTGCCGAGCATGATCACGGCAACGGTGTACGTGCCGGGCTCCGTGAACGTGTGCACCGCGATTCGTCCGGTGCCCTCGGATCCGTCGTCGAATTCCCACTGGAAATGGTAGACGTCTTCGGCTCCTTCAGGCACGTACGAACAGGAAGCGTCGAACGTGACCGTGAGCGGGGCGTAGCCAATCGTCGGTTCAGCTTGGATACAGGCCCTAGGGGTGGATGTTGGTTGGCCCAGACAGCCGGAGATCGTCAGGGCGATGGCGATGATGAGGACTGCGACGGACGTCAGTTTCGCGGGAAACCGTAGTTTCATGTGTCCCTCCTTGCTCTACGTCAACAGATGGTAACCCCATGTACGATACGCATATTCGCAGCACAGCGCAACAGAAACGGGACATCGATCGATTGAGGTATTCCGGATAGGTTCCGGGGAAACAACGCTCAACTCGCAAGCTTTGGACCGCGCTTCTTGAGGCGAACAGGGCGCCCGGTGAGGCGCTCGAGATGCTCCATGAGTGCATCGCTCATGAGTGGCTGTCTGACGCGTGTGCTCTCAAGTACCGTCTTGGATCGTGTGATGCGAGATTCTCGTGACGACAACGCGGGCGATACGAGCCACGCTCCGACCTTGCTCTGGAAGAGCGGACAGCAAGCGCGCTACCGGAGCGAGCTCAGTACTGCGTGCTCGGAACTCTCTGCCGGTAGTCATCTGTGCCGTGTCGTCGGAGCCTCTCGGGTCACACAGAGCGGGACGTACGGCCGGCTTTCGTCGATAGTGGCCGCTACAGGACGTACCGGCCATCGACCTTTCGTGACCCGATACGCGGTGCGGATCTGCGTATCTGCGAGGCTACTCCGCGATTAGGGTCACCTCGAAGGTCACGGGGCGGAGGCCGTCCATGCAGGAGAGGTAGAATGGCTGCTCGGCCAGAGGCCGAGCAGCTTCAGAGTTGCTGCGCAACTCCTGGGACACTGAGGAGTCCTCGGCCAGCTGGGGCGCGATCTTGCTCACGATGTCGGTCCACGCCGCTGCGCAAAAGCCCGAGGGCATCTCGTCGAGTGACTCTGCGATGAAGACCTGCCCCTCCTCGACCTCGGGACAGATCGTCACATGAGGGACTACCTCCTCGGGCAGCCTCTCCCGGATCAGATCCTCGTGCAGAACGCCAGCTGCTCGGCAGCCAACCGAGCAGCCGAGTACATTCGATGCGAATCCTGGGCATTGCGATGCTCCTCTCGGCTGGCAGTGACGATGCTACCTGGTGAGACGTGCAACCCCCGCTTGAGTGAGTGAGATGCTGTGAGGCGTCCGAGCCTCGCTAGCGGATCCTAGCCTCGGCGTGTGAGATCGACTCCGGGACGTAGCTCCTTCTCGTACTCGTCGATCTGCCAAAGCGGGTGCATTCCGACGCTCTCGTAGAGTCTCAGTGCTCCGGTCACGTTCACCGTATCCACATCGAGATCGACTACGGAGCGATCCTTCTCGTAGAAGGTCGCGAATGCGTGAAGGAGCAACGCTCTGCCGATGCCGCGGCCACGCCACGCATCGCGAACGCCCAGGGTGAAGATGTAGGCTTGATCCTGGTCTGCCGAGTACCTGGTCGTCCCGAGGCAGACGCCAACTACGTTTCCATCGACGCATGCCAGATGCCAGACAGCGGCGTCGATCCCCGGATCGTCGTCGAGCCAGCGCTCGTAGCGGGCGACATCCACATCAAGGTCCCGTCTCACGAAGCCCCAGTGATGGCGAAACGCTTCCTGAACCGCCGCGGAGATAGCGGGAAGATCCTTTCCGCGATCGAACGAACGGATCGAAATGCCGTCAGGGAGGATCACGGGATCGGGAGGCGCCGACATCCCATACCGCATCCGAACCGAGTGGTGAACGAGCCGATAGCCCTTGCGGAGGAGCAGATCCCCGCGTAACTCATCTTGCGCCATCGCGAGATGTGAGACCGCGACGCGTGTCTCGTGCCGAGTCTGCGGAATGGAGTGCCGGGCCCGAATCTCGATCCAGTCGAGAAGCGCTTCGCCAAGGGCGGCATCCTCACAGTCCGGAAGCACGTAGACGGATCCACGGATCCGTGCATAGTCCGTGAGTGTGTCCGAGACGACCGCGTACGCGATGAGGGTTCCGGTTGCGTCCTCAACGACGCGAGTGTCTGAATCGAGATCGAACCCCGACCGCTGCCAGTTCACGCGTTGCCGTTCGACGTCGTGCTCATGGATCCCTCGCGCCTTCAGGGTCCAGGCATTGCAGACCTCGACAACACCCTCGACATCGTCCATCCGCGCAGGACGGTAGACATACGGCTGATCCAGGGCACTCAGGGTGATCTCCTCTTGGCACTGGTCCCGTGGAGCGCGGCTGCATGGCACGCAGCCAGAGGCTCATGATACGCCACTCCCGGGGATCGAAGTCAGGTCGTGTGGATTGCGCTCTCGGTCTGAGGGTGCGCGTGTCCTAACCCCGGGCACAGCTCTCCCCGCTGGCTGTTCGTCAGTGTGCGCCGTTTCCCCTAGACTCGTGGGGGAAAGGAGAGGATCGCAAACCATGATCGTTGGGAAACAGCAGTGCATAAAGAAGCTGACCGAGGTCTACTGCTCAACCGAGGGGATTTGCCTCTTCACTGGCGCTGGTGTCTCCTTCACTCAACACGAGGATTACCGCGCTCCTGGTTGGGATGAGCTGCTGCACGAGCTTCTTGAGGAGATCCTCGGACCTGACGCCCAACCTAGCCCCAGAAAGCAGTTCGAAGCCCTCAAGGCAGCTCTGGAGAGCAAGGATCCGTGGGATCTTGGCACCGAGGTCAGACAGAAGGCTGCGACAGAGAAGTTGTTTGTTGCGGCTCTGCGCCGAGTTGTTATCAAGAAGAACGAGACGAGCGACAAGGCCGGCCGGCTGAAGCTCCGTAACTTCCGAGGTGCAAGCACAATGAATGCGATCGTCTCCTTCTGCTCTGAGGTCGACCACATCGAGGAGCACCCGTGCTTCCGAGTCAATCCCAGAATTCAAGCGATCCTGACAGGCAACTACGACTGGTTCCTTGAAGGAGCAGGAACTCTGAAGTGCCAGACGAAGCCGCTGAAGCCAATGTCGCGCCCAACCTCGACGGTTCAATCCGGGCGCATCCCCGTCTACCACATACACGGCTACCTTCCGTCGGGCAAGCCGGTAGAGGGCGCGGATCCATCCGCAGAGCAGAGCCCTCCGCCCGAACCAACGGAGCCGCTGATCATCGATCGAGCGGGCTACAAGAGAACCTACGCTCCGGGTTCCTGGGCCTTGGGAGTGCTTCAGGAGCACTTGCGCAGCTCCCCGACTATCTTCATCGGATTCTCGTTTGTGGACGAGTACTTGTTGGATGCGGTTCGCGTCATCTCGGGTATGCCTGGAACTCCCCGGCACTATGCCCTGTTGATCGAGAAAGACGAGGATCGCCCGGAGGGCCTTCTTGGCGAAGTCGAGCAGGCGGGCGTCACGCCGTTGCTCTACGAGAGGCACAGCGACATCCCGTTCATCCTGGCGGACGTCTACCAGAGTGCGTTGGCGGATGAGGACCTCACGTTGCGCCTAGAACTGGAAGGCAGCGAGGAGCATTTCGACCGATCCGAGATCTGGGACATGCTGTGGTACGGCAAGGACTGGAGCATGACCTGGAGACAGAAGGAGCCAGCTAGTCCGAAGGCGATCGAAGAGGATCGCACATCAGCCTGGGTGCCGGTGGGGGACGAGAAGAGGTCGCTGAAGCGAAAGCCGAAAGCATGCTGAGACGTAGCTCAAGGAGGGCTCAGCGGTGTCGTCGGCGCTGGGTACTCGGCACTTCGGGCCAAGTCGCCGGGGTCATCGGCTTGAGGGTGTGAGATGGGTCAGTGTCCTCTGAACTCAGGAGAGGACTCAGCTGTAGCGGCAGACGTAGGCCGTCGGCTGTTCGACGCGAACCTCGAAGGACAC
>JBARQW010000061.1:0-4785 GCA_049643905.1 Bipolaricaulia bacterium | reverse complement strand
AAGTTGGAGAGGATCGGCCACTGCGATTCCAGGTTCGTTACTGTCACATTGACGACGGTCTCGCAGTAGAGGTTGTTGTCTATCGATAGCGAGCACTCGCAGGAAGCGCTCGCTTCGATCGCCAGATCCGGCAGCGACTCGCAGCAGTCGTCGAAGACCGTCGTGTTATTCGCCTCATCGGTCTCCTCGATCGCAAGGCCCGCGTCGGCCGTCACGCTGAAGCGGCCGCACTGAAGATCGACAATCCCGGGTCCCGGCGAGAGCGTGAATTCCAGCGTCGTGCTTCCCGTCGTGTTGAGATCCGTCAGCGCCTGACCGTCGACCGCCTTGGTCTGCTCACTCCCCCACGGCGTAGGAACCATTCTGACAGCAAACGGACCGGGCACCTGCGCGGACGGGTTGAGATTCGCGACTTGCGCGTTGACGGTGATCACGCAATTGGGCTCGTTGTCCATCGTGAGACCGCAGTCGCAATCCATCGTTGCCGTCACCGCAAGATCGGGGAGGTCGACGCTCTCGCACCCGAGATACCCGACCATCGTGTTGTTCTCTTCCCCTCCTGCGCCGCACTCGTCGATGGAGTTCGCAGGGTCGACCGTCATCACCACTCTGTCAGGCGGGGTCGCGCCGAGGGGCAGCTCGGCGAAGACGTACTTCGTCGTTCCCGAAGCGTTCCACGTGCCAGTCCGGTTCAGCTCGTCAAGGTCAGGCCCGGCGAGCGTGACAACATGGGCGAACTCGTCCGGGTCCCCGGTATCCGGATCCGTTGTGTGAATGGTGAAGAGAAGAGAGACGTCATCGTTCACCAAGCAGTCCGGAGGCAGGTTCTCCACAGCGTAGTCGACAGAGACTGCACAAGCCTGCTTTGTGCCCTCATTGGACGGGTACGAAGAGCAGCTGCACCACGCCTCGAGAATCGGGTACAGATCCGGACAACAGCCAGCATCAACCGGGAATCCATTGATCGGCGAGATCGCGGCCATGAACTCGACCGGATACCAGATGTCATCTATGAGGAGTTTCCACCCGTCGGTCGTGTCACTCCGCGTATCGAGAATGCTCCCTTGAATCCCCTCGAAGTCGGGATTGTCATAGACCGAAGCGAGGTCCGTCAGCAGGATACCCTCCGGCGCGTAGTCGTCGTCGAAGGAGCGGCCGGAGTAGAAGAAGTTGAAGATCGGCTCCGGGTCGTACCCGTTGATCCCAACGATGACTGCAGCTCCGGCGAGAAGCTCCTGCTTGTAGTCTTCGAAGCCCGGATCGTCCAACAACACGATCTCCACGCCTGCCAACTCGTCCAGCGCTTGCCCGCCAGGCAACTCCGTTTCCCACTCGATCGGGAACCCCGTGTCATAGACGCGGACCTCAAACACATACGGCTCTACTTCGCCGAGGAACTCACCGAGACCCCAGACTAGAGAGGAATCGGTCGTCCCCGTGTACACATCGGTCATCATGTACGCTCGGCCGAGAATGTCGGCGAGGATGATCGTGTCGAGGCTGTCTATCCAGCCATCCTCGTTGATGTCGGGTAGCAGAGCCGGGAATCCCTGTTCCGCCAGCCACGCCATCGCGGTGGCTCCCTCGATTGGGGCCGACCACCACGGCGTCCACTCCGGCATTGACTCCCACGCGACCAAGTGCAGCCACATCCGTTCGTAGCGCTCAGCGCCACCGGGGAAGCTCACACACAGCACAACCATGGCGACCGCCACCAGAGCGATCGCCCGTACAAGGCGAAGACGGAAACGACGACTCATCGAGCACCTCCTTGGGATGACACGCCTACCGAGCAAGACTAGTGATCGGCGCAATCCGCGGCAAATCCGGCCGGAACGAGATCCGACGATGCAAGTTGGCGACCGACGCGACGATCGCGCCTCTAGAAGAGCGACTCGATCGAGGCAGCGATGTTCAGACTCACCGCCCAGCCGGTGATCGTGTACCAAAGCCCGGCGACCCCCATCGCGAAGCCGGAAATCGTCAGCGCACGGAGTGTGCGACTGCCGGCTGCCATCCCGGCCATCGACGTGCCGATCGCGACGACGCAGAACAAGGCACCCAGGAGGAGCGAGCCCCCACTGAAGACGAGGACAGGGATCGCGAAGAGTCCAAACAGGAAACCGGCAATGCTGAAGGCCACTTCCTTCTGCATGGAGCCTCCATTCGCACGATCATCTGATCCCACTGAACGGCGGCGTGACGGCACGAGACGTCCCGCGCGTCTGATTCGAGTCCGCCGGCACCGAGATGTCGACTTCGACGTCGCTAGATGTCGACTTCGACGTCGTTAGATGTCGACTTCGACACCGCGCGCTCGCAGGAGGGCGATGGTGGCAAACGCGGCCGAGCCGGGTGACGTGTTGAGTTCCGTGTCACGCACGTCGACGTACTCCAGATCCATGAGTTCGAGCAGCTCGGCGATGTCAGAGATCTCGGTCGAGCTCGCGTCGAGCTCACGGAGCTCCCACAGAATCAGCAGCGGCTCGAGATCGGTCACAGGGTTGCCGCTCAGATCGAGGGCCTCAAGTCTCCTCAGCTTCGTGATCGGCCACAGCACATCGATTCCGTTCTCCGCGATGCCCAGCTCTGTTAGCAGAGTCAGCGAGGAGATGAGGCCGATGTCCGATAGCTCGTTCCTCGAGACATCGAGCGACCGGAGATGCGGAAGGACGACCAGGAGCCCGAGATCCTCGAAGCCGACCTCGACCAGATCCAGCTCCCTGAGTTCTTTCAGCTCCACGAGGGGTCCGAAGGACGGGACGCTCACGCGTTCAAGACCGAGTGTCTGCAGGTCCGGCTGCACGTCGACGATCTCGACGAGGCTCTCAAGCTCCATATCGAACAGCCTGATCTCCGACAACTTCGGGAGCCAGCGAAGCGGGCTGTAGTCGGAGATCTCGGTCGAAGCGAGATGGAGGCTGCGAAGCTCCTCCATTCGCCCGACCGCCGTCAAGTCGAACGGGCTCGCGCTGTCCACGTAGAGCGTCTCGAGCTCGCTCAAGGCGTGGACCGGTGTCAGGTCACAGCCGGCCTCGCAGCTCACCGCGAGGCTCTTGAGCCGCCCGAGGGATCGCAGCGCCGCAAGCCCGGAGACCGGGTTCCCCGCCAGCGAAAGAGATTCCAGCGCCTCGAGTCCACCGAGCGGCGCAATGTCCGAGATCTCGTTGTGATCGAGCGCAAGATCCTTGAGCTGCGTGAGGTTCCTCAGTGGCCGGACGGCATCGACCTCGTTGTGATCGACGTAAAGCGTCGACAGAAACTCCAGCGATCCGAGAGGGGCGAGGTCATCGATCTGGTTTCCACTCAAGTAGAGGGCCGTGAGAGACGAGACGCTCTCGATTCCCGACAGGTCCGTGATCCCCCGATCGGACGCATCGAGGACCGTCAGCCACTCTACGTCGTAGTCGTAGAGAGCCCCTGAAGGGATGAAGAGCGCTTCTCGAATCGCGTTCTCAAGCGCTCGGTCGGCGAACCGCACGACCGTCTGCCCGATGGCCCACGAGCCGAATGCTGCCACAAGGATGGCACTACAGACCAAGTAAGTCGCCGTCTTCCGCACTTCGCTCACCTCACTGAATCTCACGCTCTGGTTGAGATACCTACACGCCGCCGGGCGGACAGTTCTTGCGCCATCACGGGACGACCAGCACGCTCGCGGATCCGATCGCCGGATCTCGGCCCGAGCACTCGATCTACGGCACCGGATCGAGCTGGATCTCCCCCGATCCTCTTCGGCTGTGCCGCGTGGAAAACCCATCCAGGAGGTCATGGTAGGAGACGAGAATTGAGTAGGTCCATCCCGGCCGGAGCGCCTTGTCCATCTCATCACCAGAATCGAGTGGGATGACGAATTCGATCACGGTGTGATCGCCCCACTCGGAGCCGGCAGACGACAAGACGTTGTCTTCGCCACCGCGGTCCGTGTCCGCGGCATGCTCGGTCGGTCCGATGCCGAAGTCGTCGCGCACGAAAACGTCACCCTCCTGCACGTAGCCGATGATGAAGTTCGCACGATCCATTCGACCCTCCGGATCGAAACCGATTCCCACATATCCGGTCCCCGGGCTTTCCAGACCCACGCGGAGAACATTGCCGTCACTCGTCCAATGCACGGCAACGTCTATGATTCTCGTCGAGTGCGCGTACTCCCCAAGATCGATCACGCCGTCAACGGCGCTAAGTGCCTGCGGCTGGACGACTACTGCAGGCTCCGTCTGAATCGGAGTCTCCACGGGCACGACGAGAGCCGGTTCGGGCTCGGCCGTCACGGTCTCGACGTAGACGTGTTCCGGGTCCGTCGTCGCCGGAGCCTCCGCCTCGCCGACCGGGAACGACAATAGGAGCCAGACTGCGAGACCGGCCGCAACCAAGGCGACCGCCAGGATGATGAGGAACGTGTTGTTCGAGTCCATCGATACTCGCCTCCCTCTCGGTGTGATCCACATCACTCTAGTCGAAGGGTCACGACCAGACAATCCCTGATGAGGGATGGCGAGTCCACTCTAGCTCTTGCCACTCGCGCCGTCACTGAGCCTGCCCGCACTCCGCAGGCAGATCGCAGCTGGTCGAGTGTCGCCTCCTCCCCTTGCGAGGATAACTGCATCTCGCGTACCGTCTTCTCGCCGATGGCGAATGTGATGCCCGTCACACAAGAACTCCCTGCGCGATTCGACTTCCAGTCCGATCGATACCCGGATACCCCCGGATGCTACTTGATGAAGAACGCGGAGGGGATCGTCATCTACGTCGGCAAAGCGAAGAGTCTGAGGCGGCGACTGAGCT
>JBARQW010000060.1:0-23986 GCA_049643905.1 Bipolaricaulia bacterium | reverse complement strand
GAGTATACAGCGCGTTGGGGAGGCTGTCAATACAAAGCGGACTGATTCACAGGGGCGATTTGAGAGCATGTCCTTTTTTACCGTCGAAGAAAACTCTCGATTCGGGCCTATCTTGGACCTCTCTCTGGGCGAGCGAGGGGAATGGCGGCCTTCTCAGTCGATGCTTGCTTGTGGAGTCAGGCGAGGTGAGTAGTTCGAGTCCTTCCGGGTACTAGGGCTTCCGGGGGATAGCTGGCTTGCGCCTTGCAGGCATCGCAGTTCGACCTAGGTCGCGTCCGCCCCTACGTGGAGTCTCTCAAGGAGACACTGGCGACGGCGCCGACGAAGACCCAACGCGCGATCCTGAAGTCGTTCATCAAGCGGATTGATGTGGCAGACAACGCAATGACGCTTGAGTTCTCGATTCCGCAGCCCCGCCAGGATGTATCGCGACCCGACCCAGACGGCCGGGTTCTGGGTATGGTGACGTCTGGTACCCCCTAGTGGACTGGTTTCGAACTGAGCTCTGAGTTCACCCATCCCACATCGGGAGGCGTCCAGCGAGGGCAGCGCACATCCACCGCGGATACACAAAGGGTATCCGGACCCCCTCGCGCTGCTGGAGGGTTCTCGCCCCAGGAAGCCACAGAAGATCCGCGGTGTCCGACTGGACACTCCTTTCCTCGGCAGGTGGCGGCCACACATGCAGGATCCACCTGAAAGCATGTTCTCCAGATGGAGACAACGGTTTCCAGAGTTTCGCGTAGGCACGCCGAACTGCGGCTCGCCACGCGGAAGAGGTTGCGACAAGTAGAAACCACCCTCTGCACATCGTTACGGTCGCTATTATATGATACACATTAATGTTTTTCGCGCGCAATTAACTGGCTCCGCGAAACCTTTGGACTTTCGGGCCTAGACTCGGTATAATCGTGACACTTAGCGATAAGTCTTGACAAGGGCAAACTCATCGCGAGATGCGGACGCAAAGCCACGGTCCTCGCAAGGAGTAAGAGGAAGCCGGGCTGCCGAGACAGGAGGCAGCTCGGCTTTTTCTTGTGCTGAGCTGGGGAGTAAGGGAGGCGTGGTGCAGGTTACGATGTATTTCTCTGATGAGGATACATACCTTCTCCGCTTGATCGACGAGGAATCCCGCCGAGAGCGGAAGTCCCGATCCGCCGTCCTCCTTTCGGTTGTGGAGGAGCATTTCGAGAGAGGGCGCCGGCTGGGCGAGATTCTCGTGGATCTCGGCGTGCTCTCGGAAGCGAACCTTGCTCGCGCACTGGAGCTTCAGAAGGGTTCGTTCAACGAGAAGCTTCTGGGCGAAGTGCTGATGATTGAGCATGACATCGACGAGGACGCTATCCAACGTGCGTTAAAGATCCAGAGACGGTTTAGGGAGCCGGTGAGGCAAATAGTGAAGTAGGCAGATCGAAAGCGGAGAGGTACGCGAGGTGAGCCCCATGAAACCGTCCCCACGGAAACAAGCGAACTCGTTCCTGCGTACCCCTCACCTTTGGGATGGTACCTCATGCGATCCGGTCGCAGACGGGTCCGATGTCTCACGTCGCCCAGTCAGCGGTCCGGTTACCCGTCACAGCTTGTCATACGAAGCGCGACGGTTCAGCTCAGGGCTCCGATCCATACCGCAGCCCGTCTCTTGCGCCTCTCCAAGGCGGAGGTTCGAGCAACGGCTCGTCGGAACTCGGGAGTGTGGAAGGCGAAGACCATATCTTAAGGAGGCAAGCGGATGAAAGGACTGATAGTGAGGAGGCCACGCATCGGCGTGACCATGGCCGTGACAGCGTTGGCCGTCTGTCTGGCGTATGCCGGCGTCGGCCTTGCCGCGAACGTCAAACTTGAACTTCACGATGACGGAGCACTCGTTTCCGGTGCAACGTTCAAGTACTCGACCTACGCGGGCGGAGGCTACGTCCCTATCCCATCGAACCCGTTCCCTGTCGCGGAGGATGATTGGTACTTCCACTGCACCTACAACGGCACGTCAGTGCTGTCAGGCAAGGTCACTGTCTCAGCCGACATGACCTATACGTTCCAGGCCTACGATGTGGAGCTGCAGCTCTGGGATGGCGGAGTCAACGAGACCGGCAGCACGACGTTCAAGTTCTCGGACTACGCGGGCGGCTACGACCCCATCCCATCGAATCCGCTCCTGCTGTTACCGGATGCGTGGTGGTTCTGGGCGTCCTTCGCAGACGGAACGCAAGTCAAGAGCTTGACGATCTCGGCAGACGATGTCGTGCGATTCGACACGACGCCGGTCAACATACGCTTCAGCGGAACGATCACGTATCGACTCGGAACCTCGGGAGGTTGGAACGCGTTCACGAGCAACGGGCTGCTGCCCGGCACCTACCAGTTCCAATTCGACAGCAAGCACACGACGTCGATTACCGTCGGGACGAGTCCGATCAACAAGACAGCAGTTGTGCTCACGCTCAAGGACTCCGCGGGTGATCCGCTAGCTGGCGGAAAAGCACGAGTGAAAGACACATATTGGCATTTCGTCACCGGCGTGACGGATGCTTTCGGCAAGCTCTTCGAGCTGCGTGACGGTGCGAGCTCGTCGTTGCTGTACGAGATGAAGTACAACAACACGACGCAACTGATCAATCAGGATCCAGGATCGAACTCGTACTACGACTTTCAGACCGCCAAGGCTGCCGTGAAGCTGATCGACATGGACGACAACCCGCTTTCGGGTGGGGTAGTCAGCTACGGCGTAAGTGGCGGGAGTCAGTGGAGTTGGCCGGGCGCGGCAACGAATACCGTTGGATACACCTTCGCGGAGCTGTTCCCCGGCGACTACTACTTCAAGATGGCATACGGTGGCGGGAGCTACACGATGCCCGGGAAGCAGAACATCTCGTCGGACGTCGTCTTCCAGACGGGTCGCCTGCGCTGGGATGGTACGTGCCCGGAACCCTACAGGGTTTACGGCGCAGCACGGTTCTTCTCGGACGGCATGGACCTGCTGCCGGGGAACTGCGAGGTGGACTTCACGGGCGCCTCGCTGAACAAAGTCTTCGTCATGGTCGCGGGCGCCGAGACCTGGACCAGTGACAAGGAGCTACCGACGATCACGGCTCCGAAGGATGAAACGGTCGAGTGCATTGGCGACGTGCCGGCGGCGGAGACGGACGTGACGGCGTTCTTGGCGTTGCCGGATACGGCCCTGAATGACAACTGCACTGTGGACGCGAACCTGGTGATCGAGCACGTGGGTGACGTTTCGGACGGCAACAGCTGTCCGGAGGTGATCACGCGTACGTACCGGGTTCAGGACGAGTGCTTCAACTGGTCCTCGACGGATGTGCAGCTGATCACGGTCGACGACACCACAGCGCCGACGTTCACGCGTCCGGCTGACACCACCATCTACAAGGATGCCTCGTGTGCCTACGACGCTGATCCGACGATTACCGGTGATGTGACCGACGAGGACGACAACTGCGACACCTCACTTGTTGCTACGTACGTTGATGTTGTAGCGGCCGGTTCCTGTGAGGGCGAGCAGATCATCACCCGTACCTGGAGTCTGGTGGACGACTGCGGCAATGCGGCAGCCGATCAGGACCAGACGATCACGGTCGTGGACACGACAGCCCCGGCCATCAGCGACTGCCCGAGCAACATCACGCAGGACAACGATCCCGGTGTCTGTGGAGCGATCGTCACGTGGGTCGAACCGACGGCAGGTGATAACTGCGATCCTGCACCAGCGCTGGTTTCCACGCACTCGCCTGGGGACTACTTCCCTGTCGGTACGACGACCATCACCTACACGGCAACGGACGACTGCGGGAA
Source organism: Bipolaricaulia bacterium (assembly GCA_049643905.1). Lineage (GTDB taxonomy): Bacteria > Bipolaricaulota > Bipolaricaulia > UBA7950 > UBA9294 > CAZMYM01. The sequence continues at coordinate 20,179 of JBARQW010000060.1, read as the reverse complement.
CTTCTCAACCTGCCTGTTCGACGTCACGGTCCTCGACGTGGAACCGCCTACGGCGGAGTTCCTCACGGCGCCGCCGAATCCGGATTACGACACACGTCCACTCTTCGAGTGGACGGCGGAGGACAACAACGATTGCACAGCGCCGCCGGAACTGCAGTACCGCAGGCGGTTGGATGGAGGCGTGTGGACCGGCTGGTCGCTGGCGACATCGGACATCCTTGGTCCTCTCTCCGAGGACTGGCACACGTTCGAAGTCGAAGCCAGGGACGAAGCGGGCAACGTCTCAATCCCGATCATTCACACTTGGTACCGCGCAACGTATGACGTCACGCCTCCCGTTCTTCCCGACGAAGACATCGTCGGTGGTGGTGGTGCGGTCGGCAGTGTGGCTGCCCCCGGATGCTTCTTCGACCTCGAGCACTGCCTCGAAGGTGGAGGCGGTGAGATTGAAGGCGTTCCACTCAACGCAGTCTTCGAGGTGGGTGAACCGATCACGATTCAGTTCGTCGTGACCGACGTCGATGGCGAGCTTGTTTTCGACGCTGTCGCGGCGGCGACGTTCGGTGACATCACTCTCGTTGATGGCGAAGAGGTGTACGCAATCATCGGGTACTTCCACATTCCGTACGTTCTGGAGCTCGATCTCTACTCCCTGCTTGTTCTGACCGTAGGGGAGGAAGATGATGTTCTCGCGCTGCCGGCGGGCAACTACATCGTGTGGATTGATCTGAACGATGGAACGCACATCGAGCAGCGGATCCAGATCGTTGACCCTATTGGCTAGACACGTCTAGCCGGCAGGGCGTGGCGTGAGCCAAGCAAGGACTTGAGTTCACAGATGGAGTTCAAGAGAGGGCCGGAACCAGTCCGGCCCTCTTCTCTTGTGCCGGCAGAGGTCTTTGACGGAACGTCACAGACATCGGGCACTCAGCTGACAGGTCGCTTCGAACGCAATCGCCACCAGCGGACCGCTACTCCTTTCGATTCAGTCCGAGAGCTGTCAGGCGGCAAAGGCTTCCGCACCGCTGAGCGGGCGAGATTTCCCATCGAAACCCGGGCGGTGAGTACACACCCGCGATCTATCTCCATACAGTGGAGGATCAGCCACGATCCTCTGGCTTCTCAGACCCAAAGCCGGTTCCTGGACGTGTCTTCACAGGAGGCAGTTGCAGTTTCACGCAGAGGTCAGAACGGCAATCGGGACACCACGCCGGGAGCTGCTGTTGATGGAGATTCATTGAAGCGGTTGCTCTGGGTCTCAGCATCCGGACCCCGACAGAGACCGGAAGAGGGTCTTCAATCCACAAGGCCACCCTAGAGTGCACGTGCCTCTAAGGTCGAGCGGGTCATGCGGTCCACTTCGGAACGCACGTCCGGTGGGCTACTCGACTCAGGTGCAGCGAAGACCACACACACAAGCAAGCAGGAGCGTGCGGTTGCACGCTCCTGCTCTTGGAACTCATATCTTGCTCTCGTAGAGATCCTGGGTCGCGGCTACTGAGCTGCTACTACCACCACTTGACCTCGAACCCGATCGTTATGAGTTGAAGCCCTGGCGCAACGACGGAGTAGTCGTACCCCATCGAGAACGTGAGCTTCTCCCCGATGCCGACCGAGAAGTTGGCTCCAAACCCGGCGACGTCAAACAGGCTGTCGCTCGTCTCGCCAAAGAAGACCGATACATCAAACTGGAACGGGCCGCAGCAGGCCTCTTCCATTGTCGAGAGCTGGTAGGCTTCCCAATACTCGGTACCCGAAAGGAGGCTCGGCTTACCGCCAGCGCCCCAGTAGGACTGTCCCACAAAGGAGACGCCAGCGATCTCGCATGAGAGACCGATCCCACTGATGACGAAGTCGCCAAGCACCAGAACCGCGTTAGGTCCGTGTCCCCCGTCTTCAACCTCGGTGATGTACAGGTCGAAACACACATCCACTCCGAAATCGAACACCGGGGTCAGCGTGACTGACTTGCTCTGCATATCGAAACAGACTCCCGCATTGAGAGAGAGCCATGGCAAGTTCGGGATCGCGACTCCGGACACATCGAAACAGGCTTCCTCGAAACCATCACAGCTGAACTCGATTGAGACGTCGAAGTCCCCGCAGCAGAACGGGAGTGAGACATCCACGTCAACACCCGACCATGGAAGGTCACAGAAGTCGTTGTCGTCGCCACCGAATGAGACGCTCAATTCGAGGTCAATCAGGTCCGTAGAACCCTCGGCATCGATCACGAACTCGACATCTCTATCCTTCAACTCGAAGTCCATGCCGAGCACCAAACCGGCTAGCGGAAACGACACATCGAAGTTGAGTTTCTCAAACAGGCCTCCCGGAGCAAAATCGAGTCTCGACCCGATCTCGTACACGTACAGCGCACCTTCGGCCGAGAAGCTCTGGTCAGTCCAACCTGTGTCGTCAAACGTTGAGTTCGATGAGAACTCCCATCCGTCGATCTCGTAGACCACGAGAAGGGTGGATGAGTAGTCCAGGTAATCCTGAACGTTCCCAGCGAGAGTGTCTAGCTCGATATCTAGATTCCACTCCCCTGAGAGCCCTTCTGGGAACCCGACAACCGCTAGTGCAAGAACACACACACAGCCCAGTACGAGAGCCCGCTTCATCTCCAGCCGCCTCCTTGCCGCCAGACACACCAAACCCAGCGAAGCCCCTACCCAACACCGGCCACGCATGGACACAGCTCCGGGTCAGCTGTTACGGCTACACTCTACACTGTACGCAGTGCGAGTGTCAAGTGGCCAGCCCCGACCTGCCCCCCTGAAACCGGTCCAGAAGAGAAGCGAGGAGTCGTGGGATTCCATCTAGCTGGGACGAGTGGCCGTTCGACTTCCTCTCGACTTGGCTAGCGGTGAGTTCCAGATTCGTCCACTGAGGGGTATTAGAAGGGCGTTTCCGCTATTCCTCGCCTGTTAAAGGCCATCGAACTGCCTGGATTTCGCATCCCGGCGAGCGGCGCCCAAGGGCGTTAACTGACGGAGTGCCGATACCTGCGCCATTCGCTCCTTCGGGAGGGTCTGGTAGACTGACTCCAGAGGCAAACCGGGCACCACGGGTAGACCAGACACCGTTGAGATGAAGGAGGTGCATGAGCGATGATTGCCGCGATTCTCGTGGGATTAGTGATAGTGGTCGTGATTGTTGTGGTCGTGCTGTCGTAGCTGGCTGGCGCTGGACTGACCTGACCTCCTGAAATCGGTCCGCGTTCCGGGGCGAATGCTCGCTGCGCTGACCTCTCAGATCGATCGTGCACGCTCTGGACTGCTCCCATCCGAGGCCGGCCTCCCCGTGTGGGGGAGCTGGCCCAAGAAAGCGAAAAGACGTCTCCAATGGTGGGCAGAGACGTGTCTCTTCCTTCTGATCGGGGCAGGTTGCACGTACGCTATCAAGCCTCATTCGCGTTGGCGGGCGGGTGTGGTCCAGACCAGTTCCGAAGGTGAGCCGAACGACGGGGGCAGGTCAGCGACCAGTCCTCCACACATGAACCCACGGGGTTTGCGTCAGCGGCTGGCCTGTAGCCGTTATCATCGTACGAAATCAGGAGGTACTGGCTGATGGAGATGGTAGTGAACGTGGCCTTTCCCGGCGACAAGCCGGTCGAGAGAGAAGAGGAAGCCTTTGTGCTTCGAACCGATCAGATGGTACTCTGGAGCCTGCAAGTCCCCGGCCCGAGCCCACTCAACCTCGTGCTGTCCTCTCTGGGCATGTGCAGTGGAGATGAGCTGCAGGCCTTCTGCAAGGCGCGCGACATCTCGACAGAGGATGTCGGACTCCGTGTCTTGGCCGATGTAGATGAGCAGACACGTCGCGTCCCCGAGCTCCGCGTAGAGGTTCTCCTCCCCGGAACGTTCCCGGAGCAGTACCGCGAGCCCTGCCTGCGCGCCGTCTCGCACTGCAACGTGAAGAAACACCTCGAGGAGCCGCTGAAGGTGACCGTCTCCGTGCGACAGGAGTAGGGCGGGTCACGAGTCGTTTGGCTGGAGCGTCCTTGGTAGGATGGCAGGTGAATCCGCAGAGTGGAGTCGAGCGATTCAGGCCGAACAAGACGCGAGGCGAAATCGATCGGGCCGTCTTGGCCTCGGTCGACGGCGCCTACCGGCATGTCCCGATGTTCAGGGAGCATCTCGATCGGGCAGGCATTCGGCCCACACGGATTCGATCGGCCGAAGACGGCTGCGCAGACCTTTCCCATGCGGGCAGCTTCCCCGCTAACGCCTTCGGCCTTCACGACATGGCGGGAAACGTGGTGGAGTGGTGCGGTGACGTCTACGCGATCTCCTACTATCGCCAAGCTCCGACAGTCAACCCGACCGGTCCGGCGTTGGGATCGGATCGCGTCATGCGCGGGGGCAGCTGGCTCACGGGTCGGCGGCGCACGAGGGTCACCGGACGTTTTCGCAACTCGGCCGGGTTCTCCGCTGCATCCGTTGGGTTTCGGTGTGCCTTGGAGGTCGCCTCGGCGCAAGAGAGTGACCAGTGAGGAGAGGCAAGTGGGATCCATGGTGAATCAAGTCGTGCGCGTTCAATCAGGCGATGTCGCCTCCGCTACGTACCTTCGCCTGGGATGGCGCGTCTTCAAGGCGCGGCCGTGGCCGATGATCCTCGGATGGTTCTTCGTTGCGGGGGCGATTGGTTGCGGTGTCCTTCTCTGTCGGCACGTGTCGAAGGGGCTCGTTCTCGGCATCGGGGTCTCTTCCCCCATTCTGGTCGGACTTGAGGTGCATGCGCTCTCCCGCGTGCGTGGAGAAAGGGCGCTTGTCCGGCGAGCTTCCGCAAAACTCCGTGGATGGATCTTCTCGAGCCTGACGCTGTTCGCGCTGGCGTACGCATTCGATCGGCTGTTGCTCTTCCTTTGGGTCGCCAATCCGCTCTCCGGCGCTCTGATGTTCGGGATCATGACCTTCGGACTTGACGACATGTATACGGCAGGCCTGCTCGACCTTTGGATCTGGCACACCGTTCTCGCGGTTCCGTTGTTCATGGTTCTTCTTGGCTTCGTGTACACGCCCCTCCTCCAAGAAGACGGTGTCCGTCCGATTGCCTCACTTCGGAGGAGCTGGCGCATGGTGACCGGGCACAGGCTCCTGCTGTTCGGAATCGCCCTCAAGTCGTTGTGGCTCCCTACCCTGCTCGCCGTTTCTGCGCTATTCAGCACGGTCGCTACGCGGGGGGTCCCGGCTCTTCGACTGCTTCCCGCTTCCCTCTGGTTCGCGGGTCTGTGCTTGCTGGCATCAGTCTTCGGACCGTGGTTCTCTTGCACGCTCGCGGCCGCGTACGTACCGCTCAAGGAGGAGGACGATGAGGAACAGCGCCGCGTGGACCGAAGAGTCAACACACAATGGTTCAGGAGAGAACCCTAGCAGACAGTACGTTGGCCAAGAGTCTCGACTCGCGGATCTGTGCGGCGGCGAACGCTGGCGACTCCTCGCCTTTCACGAACATCGAGATCCACGGATGATGACCGCGCTCGAACCGGACGAAGTAGCGCAAGAGGCCCCTCGCACCCCCGCCTCAGTCTTCCGGTCGGGATTGGATCTCGTCGGGGCTACGCCGTCGAGGATCTCCTCCATCCTGCTCGACGGCTCTGCGAGCTGTTCGCGGAGGGTCCACGCCGGTCCCGCAGATGCATCCTGAGTTCTCGGTGGATCCAGCAAACTCACGTCAACGCCATCCGCTATCCTCACGTGTTCGAGCACGGCACATCCACCAAGGAACAGCACCCGTTCGCGGCTCATCCAGCAGCGGCGAACGGGTGCCGATTACGACACGCGATTCGGGCGTTGGTGGCTAGACCCACCCGCGAAGGCGCATCGCCTCGGCGACACGCGAAACGGCGACCATGTACGCCGCAGTTCGGTTGTCGACCTTCTGCGCCATCGCCATCGTGTGTGTCTCTTCAAAGGCGGTCTCGATCTTCTCCTTCAGGCGGCGATGGACCTCCTCGATCTTCCAGTAGAAGCCGCCGATGTTCTGAACCCATTCGAAGTAGGAGACCGTCACGCCGCCGGCGTTGCAGAGGAAATCCGGAATGACGTACTTGCCCGCCGCGTGGAGGACTTCGTCCGCTTCCGGCGTCGTCGGTCCGTTCGCAGCCTCCGCGATGATCCGCGCCTTGATCCGTCCGGCGTTCTCGTCCGTGATGACATTCTCGAGGGCAGCGGGGATGAGGACGTCGACATCGAGTTCGAGGATTTCCGCGTTGGTGATCGAGGTGCCGCCCTCGAATCCGGCGACGGTTCCGGTCTTCTCTTTGTGCTGCTTCACCGCGTTCGGATCAATCCCGTCTGCGTTGTACACGCCACCTCGCGAGTCTGTGACCGCGACGACGCGGCTGCCGGCTAGCTCTTCCATCAACGTTGCGGAGAAGAAACCGGCGTTTCCGTAGCCCTGAATGGCCACGGTCGCGCCCTTCAGGTCGATCCCGAGAGCTTTCGCGGCCTCGATGATGCAGTAGACGGCCCCACGTGCGGTGGCATCCGTGCGGCCGAGCGATCCGCCCAAGGAAATCGGCTTGCCGGTGATCACGCCTGGCGCGTTGTACCCGACGATCTGCGAGTATTCGTCCATCATCCACGCCATGATCTGAGGGTTTGTGTACACGTCGGGTGCCGGGATGTCTCTTTCGGGGCCAATGAATCGGCCGAGGGCCCGAACATAGCCGCGCGACAGGCGCTCGAGTTCTCCTGTCGAGAGCTCTCGCGGATCACAGATCACGCCGCCCTTTCCGCCCCCGTAGGGAAGGCCGGCGATCGCGGCCTTCCACGTCATCCACGCCGCGAGTGCCTTCACCGTATCGATTGTCTCGTCGGGGTGAAACCGCAGGCCGCCCTTGGTCGGGCCGAGTGCGTCGTTGTACTGCACGCGGAATCCCTTGAACGTACGAACGGTCCCGTCGTCCATCCGAACCGGGATGCTGACCTCCAGGGTTCGCATGGGCGTCCGCAGGAACGCGTGAACCTGAGGATCCAGGTCCAGCGCCTTCGCTGCCTTGTCGAGCTGTCGCTGTGAGATCTCAAACGGATTCAGCGTCGGCTTGTCAGTCATCGATACCTCCTGAACTTCGGAGCGGCGCTTCGCCTCTCCGTGCTCGCACCGATCATCTCGTCCCTGTGGCGGCTCCCTCGTGTGGGGATTGCGGGGGCCGATCGGACGGGAGCCTTCCTCGCCCTCGGTGCCGCCTCATGCGCGGCACCGTCCAGTCACATGACCTATTCAACAGGATCGCACGCGAGGTTCGATGCGTCAAATGGCGACCGCCGATACGCGCGACCACAGGGCGCGCCACAGCAAGATGGCGCGTTGAGTTCCGTGGCGTTCGTACCGTCAAGCTCGCGCTCGGCCCGGACGGGGCCATAATCCCTCCTGTCTGCCTGAGTCTATCGGTGCGATACACGCACCCACCGAGGCGGAACTGTACCTCCAGTAACGCCGAATCTCCAGGTTGTGAGCGGGTTTTGCCCGGCACAAGGTGATGGGATATCATTCTCGCATTGCTCTTCCGACAGGGATCCCGAGCCCGTAGGCCGGGCTGCGAGCGGGAGGGCGTTCAGGAGTACGAGGTGTCGCGGTGAGGAAGTTCGTTTGTCCGTCCTGCGGTGAGGTCTCTTGCTCAGAAGGCGATCGGGCCTCGTGTCGGGTTTGCGGCGATCGCATGGCGCCGATCGACGGGAGCCTGTACGTATCCGTTCCGGATCGCCCGGGCGCGTTGGCCGCCTTTCTGAAGACTCTGGCCGAGAGGGAGATCAATGTTACCGCTCTTCGCGTAATCGCCCGCCGAGGGGAAGCGGCGCAGGTTCTATTCTCGGTCGACAACGCGGACACGGCCCTCGAGGTCTCCGGCGTGAAGCGAGCGGAAGACGTTGAAGACTTCGCAGACGTCGCGCCAATGGAATAACTGCTTCGACAGCGCGCCTACGTGTATCGCACTAGCGCACACCGAGCTACCATACATCGCACACTGTGATCATGCGAGTCGGGTTGATTGGTTCCGTAGGGGGCACGAGACCACACCTCACCGTGAGAAGGAGAACGCGCGATGAGCGAACGCGATGATTCGGTTCATCTGGACCTCGCGATCGGCGGGATGCACTGCGCTTCTTGATTCTCAGGCGGCCGAACGAGCGCTGTCGGGCGTCGATGGAGTTCACTTGGCGAACGTCTTGCTCGCGAGCGAGGAGGCCGTCGTCAAGCTCTCTGTTCCGGTGTCGGAGGATGCCTTGATCGCCTCGGTGGAGGGCGCAGGCTATGGAGTCGCTCAAGGCAAGTCCCGTGAGGACGTCCTCGTGCGCGATCGGAGGCGTCTCTTCGAAGCGAGGAGGCGCGCGCGCCTCGCATGGATCCTGGCGATTCCGGTGATCGGCTGGATGATTCCGGAGATGGCCTTCGGCCTAATGTGGCCGTCGCCTCTCGTGTTCCACCTTGGCATGGTCGCTCTGGCGACGCCCGTCCTCTTCCTGGCCGGCGTCCGCGCCGCTCTCTCGCCGGCGCCCACGATGGACACGCTCATCGCCCCCGGCACGATTGCGTGGTTCGTGAGAGGCCTGGCCGCAGTTGGCGTCGAACTGACAGGCGGCTCGCTCGTTCTCAACTACGCCTGAGTATCAGCGATGATCATGGCGTTCCATCTCGCGGGGCGATTGATCGAGACGCTGGCCAAGGGGCGGTCGTCCCAGGCGATCAAGCGCCTCCTGACACTTGGTGCAAAGACGGCTCGCCGTCTTCGGCCTTCTTCATCCGCTGATCGCGGAAGCGGCCATGGCGCGCTCGTCGGTGACGGTGGTCGGGAACGCCAACCGCCTGCGACGCGCACGAATCGCTTCACGCGGGTAGCGGCCTCGCAATAGGGAGGCCGCGGAATCTCGCTGTTGTCTGGTCGGGAGCGCACAGTATAATGCCGCGTGCCAACGGCGGATGTTGCTGTTGGCATCGATCGTTTTCGGATGTCATGACGGCATGAAGGTGGCACTGGCAGTGGGCAAGGCGGGAAGCGGCGTCTCGTTCTTCGATAGCCCGTCGAGCGTTTCGCCATGAGGCGTGGGTAGCCATGAACGATGAGGCACTGACCAGCAGAGTTTCGCGCATCCTCTTTTCGCAGGAGGAGATTGATCGACGGGTCACTGCCATGGCGGCGACGATCGTCGTGGACTACACCCAACGTGGCGCGGCGAAGGATCCGAAGAGCCGTCCGCTTCTCCTCGTCTGTATCCTTCGTGGGGCGCTCGTCTTCGCCGCGGATCTGGCGCGACGGTTGGCGATGCCGATGGAGTACGACCTGATCAGCGTGTCGTCCTACGGGAACGGGACTGCGCCAGGCGCGGTCCGCCTGGTGAAGGACCTTGACATGCCGATCGAAGGTCGAGACGTACTGATCATCGAGGACATCATCGATACGGGCCACACGATCGACTACTTGAGGCGGAGCCTCGAGGCCAGACGACCGGCTTCACTACGCGTATGCACGCTGATCGACAAGGTCTCACGCAGGGTGATCCCGGCCGACATAGACTACGTCGGGTTCGCGCTCGAAGAAGACGCGTTCATCGTCGGATACGGGATGGACTACGCCGAACTCTACCGGAATCTTCCGTTCATCGGCGTGCTCAAGCCCGAGTACATCCGATGACGGGCGACGAGGCGTTCGTCACCCTCGGCATCGAAACTTCTTGCGACGAGACGGCCGTTGCGGTGCTGCGAGGTAGGAAAGACGTCCTGGTCAACCTCGTCTACAGCCAGGTCGATCTCCATGCTCGCTACGGCGGCGTCGTTCCCGAAGTTGCTTCACGAAACCATCTCGGCAAGTTGCCGTATCTCGTCCGACAGGCGCTCGCCGAGGCAAGGCTCTCCGTCGATGAGCTGTCGCTTGTGGCCGCCACCTACGGGCCGGGTCTTGTCGGGCCTCTTCTGGTCGGTCTCTCACACGGCAAAGGACTCGCCTTCGGATTGTCGGTCCCGTTCGTCGGCGTGAATCATCTCGAAGGCCACATCTTCGCCGATCGATTGTCGGATGAGCCAATCGAACCGCCGTTCATGGCGCTCGTCGTTTCCGGAGGGCACACGAGCCTCATCGAAGTTGAGGCGCTCGGACGGTATCGGACCGTCGGAACGACAGTCGACGACGCGGCAGGCGAGGCGTTGGACAAGATCGGGAAGATGATCGGTATCGGGTATCCGGCCGGAGCGGAAATCGACCGGCTGGCGGGCGAAGGAGATCCGGCCGCCATCGCCTTCCCACGGCCGATGGCAACGTCGGCGGGTTTCGACTTCAGCTTCGCCGGACTGAAGACGGCCGTCCTCTATCACCTGAGGAAACACCCTCGTGAGAGGCCTGAAGATGTCGCGGCCTCCGTCCTAGCGAGCGTTGTCGAGATCCTGACCAAGAAGTCGATCGAGGCAACGAGACGCTACCATCTCGATCGGCTCCTCGTCGTCGGCGGCGTCGCAGCGAACCGGCACCTCCGTGAAAGCCTGACCGACCACGGGGAGGAGCGCGGCATCGCGGTCTCGTTTCCTCCAATCCACTTCTGCACGGACAACGCAGCGATGATCGCGGCGGCCGGCGTCCATCGACACCTTGAGTTGGCTGAGACGCACCCGTTCTCTCTGTCCCCTGAATCGTCGTTGTCACTCTGACCGAGAGACCGAGGATTCCGCCATGGCGAAGTAGAAGGGGACTCTATTCTTGGTGCCGGCCGCTAGCCGCTTAGGCCTGCGCTTGCGCTGGATCTGGGGTCTCTTGGGTCTCCGGCGTTTCCAGTGCCCGCCGCATCGACGCAAGGGCAACCTCGATCATGTCGTCGGTCGGCTCGGCCGTGGTCAGTTTCTGCAGCCAGAGCCCGGGCGTGATGAGGATGCGAACCCATCGGCGTTCGTGCATCCGTCCGCTGAAGCGCAGAACCTCGTACGAGATGCCGGCGACGATCGGGAGAAGGACAAGGCGCGACAGTGTCTTCAGCCAGAGGGCCGGGTTTCCGACGAGGGAGAAGACGAGGATCGCAATCACGAAGACGATCATGAGGAAGGCTGTTCCACAGCGCGGATGGAGCATCGTGTGCTTCCGCGCGTTCTCGAGGGTCAGTTCCTCGTCCGCTTCGTAGGTGTAGACGACCTTGTGCTCCGCGCCGTGGTATTGGAAGACGCGGCGTATGTCCTTAAAGCGGGAGATGATCACCAAGTAGAGCAAGAAGATGGTGAGGCGGATCAAGCCCTCCACGAGATTGAACAGGATCGGGTTCCCGATGCGCAGGGACGGGACGGTGTTCGTCACGACGAGCGGCAGCACGATGAACGCGCCGACAGCGATGGCGATGGCGATCAGGAACGTGAAGAAGGTACCGCTCTTGCTGAGCTGCTCCTCCTCCGGGAACGCAAGCTGCGTTGAGATGTTGAGGGCGCGAATGCCGAGCGAGAGCATGTCGTAGAGCCGGAATGTGCCGCGGACGAACGGGATTTTCCCGAGGCGCTTGAACCGAGTACGGGCCGGGATCGACTGGACGATCACTTCGCTGTCCGTCTGACGGCGAACGGCGACCGCTATCCGGTCGCCGTTTTGCATCATCACGCCTTCGATGACAGCTTGTCCGCCGATCGGCGGCTTCACTTGCCTGCCTCGTCCTCGTTGGCGTACTTCCGGTTGAATCGCTCGACGCGCCCCTCGGTATCGACGAAGCGTTCTTCGCCGGTGTAGAACGGATGGCACTTCGAGCAGATGTCGACGTGGAGTTCTTCCTCAGAGGAGAGGGTGTCGAACTCCGCTCCGCAACCGCAACGAACCGTTGCCTTCTTCAATTCGGGATGGATTCCCTGCTTCACGGTCGGGTCCTCCGATGCCGTCTAGCGCTTCGAATACTGCTCGCTCTTTCGCGCTTTACGGCGGTTGATCTTCTTTCGCTCGACCTCACGGGCATCGCGGGTGAGCATGCCCGCCTTCTTCAGCAACGCGTGATACTCGTCGGTGACGCCGCAGAGCGCGCGCGCGATTCCGAGGCGCACGGCCTCGAGTTGGCCCGTGAATCCACCGCCCCGGACGGTCGCTTTGACGTTGAAGTTGCCGACCGTTCCGGTCACGTAGAACGGCGTTTTGAGCGTCTTCTCCAGATGCTCGGCCGGGGTCTGGTACGAGGAGAAGTACTCCTCGGCCGGTCGTTTGTTGATCAGAAGGGTTCCATCCCCCTCCGTCATGTAAACGCGAGCCGTCGCGGACTTGCGCCGCCCGACGGCGTGGATCGCGTCATTCACTCGCTTCGGCAATCGCCTTTCACCTTGTTCCACGGAAGGAATGGCACCTCCTAGAATCTCGCCCGAGGGCGAGCGGGTGAATGATAGCGAAGGGAACTGGGCGTGTCAACGCCGCTTCCCGTTGACGGAACCTCCCGGGCCGACCGTGCGGCGGTGTCAGAAGACGAGCTTCACCAGCCGACGTAGGAGCCGGCTCTGCATCCGATTCATCATCCACCCTTCGGCCACACGCCTCGTCAGGAACGACATCGACGGGAAGCTGTGCTGGAGGAACATGATCTTGTGGATACGGAGACGGTTTTGGATCGCCAATCCCCACTCGTTGATCATCTCGCCGGCGCCCTCACCGATGATTCGAACGCCGTAGATTCGGCCCGTCTCGCTCGCGTACGCTTTCACGGAGCCGACTGCTATGCCCTCGGCGATTGCCGCGCCGTAGTCTCCGTACTCGGATTCGATCGTCTCATACGGGACGTCACTCTCCCGCAGATCGCGCTCAAGCCACCCGACGTGGGCGATCGGTGGATCGGTGAAGACGGTCGAAGGAACGACGTACTTCCGGAAGTCTCGCTTGAAGGGCCACGGGGCCATCGCGTTGATCAGGGCGATCATCCCCTGATGCATTGCCGCGTGGGAAAACAGATGGGCGCCGTTGCAGTCACCGGGGGCATAGATGTTGCGGCAGGTCGTTCGCAGGGTCCGGTCGACGCGGATCCCTCCGTCTCCGTGAGTCACGTCGGCGTTCTCCAGCTTCAGGGCCGAGAAATCGTGTTGCCGCCCTGCGGCGACCAGAAGGCGTTCTCCCCACAGCGTCTCGTTCTGGTCCGTTCGAAGCGCGATCGAGCCTCCCTCCTCCGATACGCGGTGGATCGTTCGCTCGTTGTAGACCGAGATTCCCTCCTCGGCGAAGACGTTCTCGAGAAACCTTCCGCCGTCTGCGTCCCCATGGGGAAGGAGGTGCCGATCCCTGTGGACGATCGTGACCCTGGAGCCGAGTCGGCGAAACGCCTGGGCCATCTCGCATCCGATCGCACCGCCGCCGAGAACGACGAGGCTTTCCGGGATCTCTTCGAGATCGAAGATCGTCTCGTTGGTCAGGAACGCGACCGAGTCAAGGCCCGCAATCCCCGGGACGCAGGGACGGGTCCCTGTGCAGATGAAGATCCTCTTCGCGGTGAGTTGTTCGCCGCCGACGGAGAGTGTGTGCGGATCGATGAACGACGCGGCTCCCTCACGGAGCTTGAGATCGACCTTCTCGAACATCTGGGTCGTCTTCTGCTCGTCGATGAACCGCAGGTGTTCGGCAATCCGGGCAAACGGTTTCGTCGGCTCGGGCGCCGCGAGTGCTGAGAGCGCAAGGGACGGGAGCTTGGTGATCGCGTGGCGAGCGTGGGCCATCCGAAGAAGCGCCTTTGACGGGATGCAGCCGCCGCTCATGCACTCGCCGCCGAGACTGCGCGGCTCGATCCCGAGGACCTTCAGCCCCATCTCCGAGGCCATGATCGAGACGGCCATGCCTGCCGGACCCAGCCCGATCACACCGACATCGTAGTCGTAACGCATGTTCGCTTCCCTCCGCTCTTCGCACCCGAAGACGGCAGAGTATACCGAGCCAAATCGTCGTCCACAGGGCACGACGCGTAGTACCATCGGCGCCAAGGAGGCTCGATGTGGAAACGAACATGATCGCGTACTGCGGACTCACGTGTACGGAGTGCCCCGGCTACCAGGCCACGCAAAGCGGCGACTTGGAGGCGCTTGAGGCGGTTGCCGCCGAGTGGAGCAAGGAGTACGGAGGGAACCTGGAAGTCGACGATGTTCGATGCAACGGATGCAGGTCGACCGACGGTCCGTGGATGTCACACTGCAGCGAGTGCAAGATGCGGGCGTGTGCGACAGAGAAGATGGTCAAGAACTGCGCGCATTGCGCCGACTACGCCTGCGAGAAGCTGACCGAGTTCTTCGGCTTCGTTCCCGAGGCGAAAGCGACGCTCGACGCCATCAGGCAGATGCTCTGAACCTGCCCCGGCTCGCTGTCAGCCTCTCCTAAGTGGCGATCTTCGCTCCAGGATTGACGCCGAGCTTCGCGTTGCTTACCCTAACCCGTCAGTCAACCTGACAGCTTGACGCCGGCGATCGCTCGCCTTCAGTGCGGCGATGACCGGCGATTCCAGATACGCAAGGAAGGAGTCGGCATGGCACAGCTCAGCGAACTGGAAGCGTCTCTTCGCCCTCCGGCGATGGAAATGCCTCCGTATCCACCCAAGGTGATCACACTGGCGAGCGGAGAAGAGATGGTCGTTCGGCAGGTGGAGCGCAGCGAGATTCCGACGTTGCTGGAGGCGATCTACCCGCTCTTGTGGGTCGAGCGGGACTTCTACGACATCGTGGCCGCGCGTCTGTTCGGCGAACTCCTTGCCTACAAACGCTACCGCGTCAAGGACGAGTACGTGCTCGCAGGACTGATCGACGGGGTCCTCGCCGGCATGGTCAACGGCCGGCTCGTCGACGAGAAGACCGGGATGAGCTACCACACGCTGACCGTCCGACGAGGCCTTCGCGTGGGCTCGCACCTGTTCGCGGCCAAAATGGAATACCACATCGAGCACTTGGGTCAGGATGAGGTCCTCATCGTCGCCGAAAGCCCGATCGGCTTTCGGCGCTGGATGATCGAGTACCCGCTCGACAAGCGATTCGAAGTACAGCATGAGATGGGCGGTGTACCGTCGTGGGTGTTGACGAGCGAGACCTACTACAACGCGAAGCCAAGACTTGCCGCAGGGCGTCGCCCCGTGCCGGAGGAACTGCTGCGCGGGGCCGAGAAGATCGTCCTCCCACCCGAAGAGACGGTCGTACGGCAAGTCGCCGGCGAGAAGGAAGGTGCGGAATGAAATCTGTCTACATCGCTGGCGCGGGGATGACGAAGTTCGGACGGTCGGAGTGGCCGCTCCTTCAGCTCGCCAGCGTAGCGTCTCTCGCCGCGCTTCATCATGCGAAGCTGGGCGAGATCCCGGTCGACGGCGTCGTCGTCGCCAACATGGGCGCGGCGCGAATCAACAAGCAGACCGCCCTCGGCAGCGCGCTTGTCGATCAGCTTGCGCTCTATCCTGCGGCCGCGGAAGCGGTCGAGAACGGGCCGGCATCGGGGGCATCGGCGTTCAAGGTCGGCTGCCAGGCGATCGCGTCGGGAATGGCTGACGTTGTGCTCGTCACCGGCGTCGAGCGGATGCGCGTCGTGAACGGGCTGGAGGGGACCGATTTCGTCGCCAGCCTGTCGCAGCCTGACGCCGAGTACATCTACGGAGTGACCCTTCCGGCTCTCGCCGGGATGTTCGCCCGTCTCGTCATGGATCGTTTCGGCGTCGAGCGGAAGCACCTGGCGATGGTCGCGATCAAGAACCACGAGAACGCAACGAAGAACCCGTATGCGCACATCCAGCAAACGGTGACGATGGAAGGGATTCTGACGGCGCCGGAGGCGGTGGTGAACAACCCGCCGATTGCCGAGCCGCTCCACATGTTCGATTGCTGCCCGGTCAGCGACGGCGCGGCGTCGGTCGTCCTCGTCTCCGAGGCAGTCATCGAGAAGCTTGCGGGACCGAGGGTGCGCGTCGCAGGGATCGGTCAGGCGACCGACACGCACGCGGTGCACGAGCGGGAGGACCCGACCGATCTCAAGTCGGTTCGGATCGCGAGCGAGAGGGCCTTCACGATGGCCGGTCTGGGTCCGACAGACGTCGATGTCGTGGAACTGCATGATGCGTTCACGATCCTCGAAATCGCCGAGAGCGAAGCGGCCGGCTTCTTCCCGAGGGGCGAGGGACACAAGGCGCTCGAACGGGGCGAGACGAAACTCGACGGGAAGCTGCCGATCAACCCATCAGGCGGATTGAAGGCGAAGGGGCACCCTGTCGGCGCGACCGGCGTCGCGCATCTGGTGGAGTTGACGTGGCAGTTGCGCGGGGAGGCGGACGGAAGGCAAGTGAAGGACGCGAAGGTGGCCTATGCCTGCAACTTCGGGGGATTCGGGAACAACGTTGTCGCGACCGTGCTTCGGAGGGAGGCGTGATGGGCGAGAAGGTGTTTGGCGCGAAGTGCACGTCCTGCGGCACGGTGAGCTATCCGAGGCACGCGGTCTGCCCGAACTGCCGGGCCGAATCGTTCGAAGACGTCGAGATCGCCGGAAAGGGAAAGGTGTTGACGTACACCGACGTCTACGCGCTCGCCATCGACTACGAGACGCGCTACCTGCGGCTGGCGATCGTCGAACTCGACGAGGGACTGCGCGTCACAGGCCAGCTCCTTGACGACGATCCGAAACTTGGCAAGCGGGTGAAGACGACGATCGGCGTCGTCCGCGAGCAGGGAGAACGTGAGATCCACGGACTCCAGTTCGTTCCTGTGTAGCCACACGAGCCGATGAGAATCTGCGGAGTCGTCGCAGGCAGCGTTGGGGCAGCCGACTCCGCTCTTTTCTTTCCGCTCTCCTCCTGATACGATGCGGGCTTGGGTTGCCACGGAGGCCTGTCAAGGGGCTCCAAGCACGCGGGAGTGAAGGATCATGGACTACGATGTAGTGATTGTGGGCGCCGGCTCCGCGGGTCTGTTTGCTGCGCTGTTTCTGGCAGAGTCGGACCTTGATGTGCTTGTGATCGAGCGCGGGCTTGCCCCGAAGGAGCGAGAGAGCATCACCTACGGCGTCGGCGGAGCGGGGACGTTCTCAGACGGGAAGCTGAACCTGACGCCGAAGATCGGTGGAGACCCGACGGCCATCGGCTGCAGCGAGGACGAGCTCCTCCGGCTGATCGGGCAGGTCGACGACGTCTTCACGCGTTGCGGTGCACCGGCGACCTATTCGGGCGAAGACGAAGATGCACTGGCTCAGCTCAACCAAGCGGCAGCCCAGGCCGGAATCGAGTTCATCGCCGGGCGGCAGCGCCACATCGGAACGAGCAAGATTCGCGAAGTCATCGACGCGCTCTATCACGATCTGATCGAACGCGGCATCGAGTTTCGGCTCGGGACGCGCGTCGAGGGGATCGCAAAGGACGCAGAGGGCTTTCGCGTCGCCCTGGACAGCGGCAGCATCTCGGCCCGATATGTCATCGCCGCGCCCGGTCGAAGCGGCGCGTACTGGCTGCGTGAGGTCGCCCGAGGGCTTGACGTCGGGCCGGAGTTCGGCCCGTTGGACGTGGGCGTTCGCGTCGAGTTCCCGGCTGAGCTGTACGCCCAGATCGAGCACATCATGTACGACGCCAAGCTGCGCGTGCGGACGGCGACCTACGACGACATGGTTCGAACGTTCTGCACCAACCCGCGCGGTTTCGTGGTTCGAGAGGACTACGAGGAGTTCGCGCTGGTCAACGGTCACGCCGAGAACGACCGGAAGTCGAACAACACGAATTTCGCGCTTCTCGTGCACGTCGAGCTGACGGATCCTGTCGAGGATACGACCCAGTACGGCCGGGCGATTGCCGAGCTGGCGACGACGATCGGCGGTGGACGACCGATCCTGCAGCGACTCAAGGACCTCAAGCAGGGGCGCCGTTCAACGGCGGAGCGGATCAGTCGCGTTCGGATCGATCCGACACTGCGCGAGTACACCCCAGGCGACGTTTCGATGGCTCTTCCGCAACGAATTGTCGTCGACATCCTCGAATCGATCGACCGTCTCGACCGGATCCTCCCTGGGCTCGCGTCCGACAGCACGCTGATCTACGCTCCGGAGATCAAGTTCTACGACACGCAGTATCGGGTCGTCGAGGGGATGGAGACGGAGCTTCCGGGCTTCTACGTCGTCGGCGACGCGTCCGGGCATTCCCGCGGGATCGTGTTCGCCGCGGTGACCGGAATCCTCTCGGCTCAGCGGATTCGTGCGCTTACCGGTTGATCGAGCATCCGGCAAACCCTCAGGAGAGTAGGAGGTGCCCCCCGGACACGACACATCCGCATCCGGGGGAGCGTGAGGCTGCTAGCCAACGTGCTGCGCTTGGTTAACCTCTTCAGCGGGAACTTCCTCGTCCTCCTCGGCTGGGAAGACGAGCGTTCCGCCCTCAGCAAGCTTCTGGTCGATCGCCATGAGGAGAGGATCGTCCCGTCCGTAGGCGAGTACGCGGCCCGCGGCGCGAAGGACGCGCCGGCGAACCTCTTCGTAGATCGTCGGAGCCTCCGTCTTCAGCGCATCGATGAAGTCCCTGAACTGCGCGTCGTCCGGTAGCTTCACCAGACCCTCTAGTCTTGCCGAATCCGGTCTGCCCGGCGTGTACACCACGACTCGGAGTTCTTTGCCTTGTTCAGAGGTCATGGGGACTCCTCCCTTCGTTCGGCGTCTTGAAGTGCGTCGAGTGAGACGTCGTGTGTTCCGCCGTTGCTGCGTCCGGTGACGTCGAGACACGAGCGGCGATCACGCATCTGAAGAGAGAAGACAAAGACTGCGGCGATTGTCGCGGTTACCGCGATCCTGCGATGGAGGACAAACGGCCACGGAACGTGCGTGTGCTGGACACGCTTCCCCTCTCGGACCGTCTTTCGGTTCGTCGTCTTGAACATGACTACCTCCTGTCTTCTCCCTCGCGGGAGAAACCGTTGAACCGTCGCGCACGGCCTCTCCGCGCGCGGCGAAACAAGCAACCCCATCGACTCTGCGAGCACCTCTCTTGCGGAGTTCCCCGTCCAGCCCGGGCGCGACGGCCGAAGCCGAAGCGCCCTTTTGGCTGGCGGAGTCAAGGAGGTGCTGCAGAGGAGTGAGGCTTGCAGCCTTCCCGGGGAAAGCGGAAACGATACTCCGGAAGCGCGGTCGCACACAGCGGCGACTTCGCCGTGGCGCCCGTCGGCCCGAGGGCCGCGGTCGTCTCGGCATCCGAAGGCGTTCCGTCTCTCTGTCACTCTCGCTTCCTTTCGTTCGTTCGCGCTTTCCCATGACTTCGCGCTTGCGCGCAGTCGTTCCCGACAACACAAAACGCAGGCCGAAGCCTGCGTCCTTGTCGGGCCTTCTGTGCTTGTTGGCTCGTTGGTTAGCCCAGCACAGCTCGCCCGACGTACGTAGCAATAACATGAAGTGGGAAACGCACGCACACTGCCTGTCTCATCGCGCACTGCTTCTCGCTTCTCATGGCCCACGGATTATAGGTGAGGGCGGGCGCGTGTCAAGACCCTTTGTCCAACCGCGTACCTGACAGCCGCTTGCGGGCCTCCGGCCACTCCTCGGCGAGAATGGCGTAGACGTACTCGTCGACCCAGACGCGGTCGTGATAGCAGTTCTTGACGAAGTGTGCTTCACGGCGCATCCCTAGCCTCTCCATCAGCCTCCACGACTTCGGGTTGTCCACTGAGGTCATCGCGTAGGCTCGGTGGAATCCTTCGGCTCCGAACAGGTAGTCGAGGAGAGCGGCGGCCGCTTCGGTCACATAGCCTTGCCCCTCGAACGCCTTCCCGAGCGTCCATCCGATCGATCCTTGGCGCTGGCGATCGATCTTCTTCGTGTTGAATCCGGTGTTGCCGACGACGCGCCCGAGCGCCTTCACTTCGATCACGAGCGCGAGCCAATCCTTCGCCTCATCGGTGGTCATCGTCATCATCGGTGTCCACCACTTCAGGACGCTCTCCTCGGTGAACTCCCAACCGATGTTTCTGCGGCGGAATTCATCGGTCTCGTCATGCTTCGAGTAGTCGAGGATGTCGGTAACGTCGCGTTCTTCGAACCGCCGCACAATCAGTCTCTCAGTCTCTCGCGGGAGTTGATGGTTCTCCATGCATCGATTGTAGCGCCTGAGGCGAGCGCGGAACGCCGAGTCGCGCGGCTTGGCATAGCGGAGATGATGGGATAGTATATGGAATGTGGCGCGGCCTGAGTGACGCGAAAGGAGAGACCAGTGCGGTTGAAACGCGGCATGCTTGTGGTGCTTATGTTGGCCGTCCTGAGCGGCGC
>JBARQW010000059.1:0-23812 GCA_049643905.1 Bipolaricaulia bacterium | reverse complement strand
CTTGGGTACGAGTCGTTCGGCATCGTCGATGTCTATCTCGACGGGCACACGGAGAATCTCTTGATCAAGAGGCTCTAGCTCGTCCGTCTCGCCTACTGCTTCGTCTGCAGTTTCTCCCGCAACGCGGTTTCCACGGACGTAGGAACGAACGTCGAGACTTCGCCGCCGTAGGAGCAGACTTCCTTGACGATCGACGAGGAGAGGAAGCTGTACTTCCCTGCGGTCATGAAGAAGACGGATTCGAACGTCGGATCGAGGTCTCGATTCGTGAGCGCCATCTGGAACTCGTACTCGAAGTCGGAATTGGCCCGCAGCCCGCGAACGATCGCGTCGGCCGCGTGTTCTCGTGCGCAATTGACGAGGAGCCCGTCGTAGCTGATGACTTCGATCCCGTTGATCCCTGCTTCGGCCAGCGCGGCCTTCGTGATCTCTACACGCTCGCCGAGCGTGAACAGCGGCCGCTTGTGCGGATTGGCGACGACGGCGACGTACAGTTTCGAGAAAAGCCCCCGCGCGCGTCGAGCAATGTCGATGTGCCCGTAGGTGATCGGGTCGAAGGTTCCTGGGTAGATCGCAGTCGCCATGGTCCGTCATCGTACCCAAGACGGATCGGGCGGCACAAGATTGGGCTCGCGGGATCTGTCGGGGCTACGCGCTCGGTCCGACGGTCGTGACGTGGAGCTTCTCCGGGCGGAGGAACCGTTCAATGACCGATGCGATGTCGGCGGCGCTGACGGCGTCGAGCTTCAAAAGGACGTCCTCGGGCGAGAGGATCTCTCGACCAGCGACCGCGGCCGTGCCGAGGCGCATCGTCCGATTCGCGTTCGCCTCCATCCCGAGAATGAACAGGCCGCGCAGTCGGGCCTTGGCGAGCGCAATCTCGTCTCCGTCCGGAGGTTCGTCGCGCAAGCGTGAGAGCTCGCCTTCGAGGAGACCCTGTACCTCGGGAGCGCGGTTCGGCGCGGTGCCGGCGTAGAGCATCCAAAGCCCTGCGTCGGTATAGCGCAGGAACGTGGAACCGACGGAGTACGCGAGCCCGCGATCCTCACGGATCGCTCGGAATAGGCGGGAGCTCGTGCCGTCTCCGAGGACCACGTTGAGCAGTTCGAGTGCGTAGCGGTCGGGATCGTCTGCCGGCGGACCGGGGAGTGCCATGTAGATGTGCGTCTGGCCCGTCGCGCTCTCGTTTTCGTGTCGGCCGTCGTGGAAGCGTGGCGGAACCCGCGCGACTTCCGTTTCCCGTGGGTCGGCCGACGGCCCGAAGCGGCGCGTGACATCGTCGATGAAGGATTGAACCTCGATCGCTCCCGACGCCGCGAGCACCATCCCATCCGGGCGGTAGTGACGATCGTGGTAGGCAGCGACCTCATCGTGGGAAGCAGCTTCGATCGCCTCTCTCGTCCCGAGAACAGAGCGAGAGAGTGCGTGGTCGTCGTCCCATACGGTGGCGATGAAACGATCGAAGGCGGTCGCCTCAGGGTCGTCCTCGTGCCCGCGAATCTCATCGAGGATGACCGTTCGTTCAAGATCGACCTTCTCGGGTGCGAATGCGGGGTTACGGACGAGGTCGATCACCAAGTCGAGCGCAGTGCTCACGCCGTCGGCGGGAACGTCTGCGTAGAAGACGGTCGACTCCCGTCCCGTCGCGGCGTTCAGATTCCCGCCGACCGAATCGATCTCGCGCGAGATCTGGGCCGCGTCCCGACTCGTCGTCCCTTTGAAGGCGAGATGCTCGATGAAGTGAGCGAGCCCGGGGCTCGAGCAGGGGTCGTCGCGGCTGCCGACGTTGATCCACGTGCCGACACTGACAGAGCGAGACTGCGGATCTTCTTCGGCGAAGATCCGCAGTCCGCTATCGATTCGTGCCGTGTACGCCCGCTCGTAGAGGCGTTCGACTACCAACGATCCTCGAACTCCGTCGGCTGCTTATCCTGCTCGGTCTCAGCAGGTTCTTCCTCGACGGGCGTCGGAGAAGGCGTTGGCTCTTCAACCTCCTGATCGTCCTCGGCGTCCTCAGACTGCGATTCAACCTCCGCTGCCTGCGGCTGCCGCTCCTCCGTCTGTTCCACTACGTCCTGCTCGTCCGCCTCCGGGTCATCGGGCTGGCGTTCCGGTTCCTGCGCTTGACCCTCTTCCTCCGGAACGATGCGACGCAGCTTGTAGCGTCCTCGCTCGTCGATGTTCATCACTTCGACGGTGACGGCGTCGCCGCTTCGGACGACGTCGGTGACGCGGCGGACGTAGTCGTCGGAGAGGGCCGAGATGTGAATCAGCCCCGTAACATCGGGGGCGATTTCGACGAACGCACCGTACTCGGTCGTGTTGCTGACCGTTCCCTCGATGATGTCGCCCGCTTTGACATTCGAGGCGGGAGCCTGCTCCCTCGAAGATTCCCGGCGGCCGCCGGAGCGATCGCCTCGTTCCCTCCTCGGGGCCGATCGACCACCTGCCGCCTCGCCCGGTTCGAGTCTCTTCAGGTCGGGCCGGCCCATCTTGTCTTCGCCGATCACTTCGATCGTGATCTCGTCGCCGACCGAGACGTGGTCCGAAACCTTGTCGACGAATCCTGAAGCGAGGTTGGAGACATGCACGAGGCCTTCTCCACCGCCCTTCATCTCGACGAACGCGCCGAAGTCGACGATTCGCGTCACCTTCGTCGTGAAGACGGTTCCGACCTCGAGCTCCGCGGTCATGTCTTCGATCCATTGGCGCGCGGCAATGGCCGAATCGCCGTCGACGGCCGCGATCTTCACGGACCCGTCATCGGAGATGTCGATCTGAGCGCCCGTCTCCTCGATGATCTGGCGGATCATCTTCCCACCCGGCCCGATGACGAGCCCGATCTTCTCGACCGGGATCTTGATCGTCAGCAGCTTGGGGGCATACGGGGACAGCTCGGTCCTCGCAGCCGGGATCGCCTTCTCCATCTCTCCGAGGATTGTGAGTCTGGCCTCCCGTGCCTGCTGGAGCGCCTCGCGCATCGTGGCGCTGTCGATCCCGCCGACCTTCACGTCGAGCTGGAATCCAGTTACGCCTTCTCGTGTGCCGACGACCTTGAAGTCCATGTCGCCGTGATGGTCCTCGGCTCCCTGGATGTCGGTGAGAATGACGCGTCGCTTTGTCACCGGATCTTCGATCATGCCCATCGCGATGCCGGCGACGGCCTTCTTGATCGGAACCCCTGCGTCCATCATGGCGAGGGACGCGCTGCAAACGGTTGCCATCGAGGACGAGCCGTTCGATTCGAGGATCTCCGAGACGACGCGCACGACGTACGGGAACTCCTCTTCACTCGGCATCACGGCCCGCAGGGAGTTCTCGGCGAGATAGCCGTGGCCGATCGAGCGCCTGCTTGGGCCCATGAGTCGGCGAACCTCTCCGACCGAGAACGGCGGGAAGTTGTAATGGAGCATGAACCGCTTCCGGCCGTCGAACATCATCTGATCGATGATCTGCTCGTCGGTTCGCGCCGCTCCCAGGGTGATGATTCCGAGGCTCTGCGTCTCCCCGCGTGTGAAGAGGGCGGAGCCGTGCGTTCGCGGGAGGACGGAGACGCGACACGAGATGGAGCGAACCTCGTCCGGACGTCGGCCGTCGAGGCGGACGCCGCGTTCGAGAACCTGCTCGCGCATGTAGGTTTCGAGCAAAGACTCCACCGATTCCTCGACTTCCTTCTTGCGGGTGACGGCCTCTTCCACCGGTGTGGTCTCAGGAACAAGGCGTTCGACCGCGTGCTTCTTCAGCTCCTTGATGAAGTCGTCGCGCGCGCGCTTCGATTCGAGCGTCGGCATGGTCGAGAACTCATTCCCGACGAGCTCGCGAACGCGGTCGTTCAGTTCGCGGTCTTCGACCGGCGCCTCGACCTGGGTCTTCTCCACTTGGCCTATGCGGTCGACGAAGCGCTCCTGCAGCGCAATCAGCTCGCGGATCGCCTGATGGCCGACCCCGATGGCCTCGACGACCTCGTCTTCGCTGAGCTCATCCATCATCCCCTCGACCATCGTGACGGTCTCTTTCGTCCCGGCGACGGTGATGTGAACTCCACCCGTTTCGACGGCTTCGGCGTCGGGGTTGGCGACGAAGCGTCCGTCCTTCCGCCCGACGTTCACGCCCGCGATCGGGCCGCCGAAGGGGGCGTTCGTGATCATCAGAGCGGTCGATGCGCCCAGGATCGCGAGAGCGCTCGGCGAGCAGTCCGGCTCGGCGGAGAGGACGGTCGCGACGATCTGCACCTCGTCTTTGTAGCCCTTGGGGAAGAGGGGGCGAATCGGGCGGTCGATCATTCGGCCGCTCAGGATTGCGACATCGCTCGGCCTCCCCTCTCGCTTGAAGAATCCCCCCGGAATCTTTCCGGCTGCGTAGAACCGCTCCTCGTAGTCGACACGGAGCGGGAAGTAGCCGATGTCGTCTCGCGCATCCGCCGTTACGACGGTGACCAAAACCTGTGTGTCGCCGTACGTTGCCAGCACGGCTCCGTCGGCTTGTCGGGCGATCTGCCCGGTCTCTAGTGCCAGTTCCTTCTCGTTGATGTGAATGCTTTCGCGAATGTACATGGAATGTCTAGACTCCTCTGATCTCCAATCTCGCGATCAGTTCACGATACGCTGCGAGATCTTGACGTTTGACGTACTTCAGCAAGCGACGGCGCTGGCCGACCATTATCCGCAGACCTCTCTGCGCGCTGAAGTCTTTCTTGTGCGTTCCCAGATGCTCGGTAAGCTCGCGGACCCGCGCGGTGAGCAGTGCGATTTGGACAGTGGCGGACCCGGTGTCCTTTTCTCCTTGGGCAAACTCCTGGATGATCTCTGACTTCTTCTCGACCTTCAGTCCCATTCTCTCTCCTCTCCCACGTCCGAGCGGGGGGTGTAGGTCCACCCTCCCAGGCGGGGTAGTAGTTAGTTCTCAAGCCTGCGACGCAGGCGCTCGACTTCCGATTGTACCCGCTCCTCGTCGATGGTGAGGAGTTCCCCATCCTTCATCAAAGCTCGGCCGTCTACGATCACGTCCGTCACGTCGGCCGAACTTGCCGCATACGCCATGGTTGGCACCGGATCGTGCGGCGGCCAGGTGTGGCTTCGACGCGTGTCGATCAGCACGAGATCCGCGGCGGCGCCTGGGTTGAGCCCTTCCGCCTGGATTCCGAGGGCCTTCCTTCCGTCGTCGGTTGCCATCGCAACGGCCTCGCCTCCCGACATGATGGTCGGATCCTCGTTGTGCCCACGCTGAAGGAGCCATGCGGCGCGAAGCTCCTCCATCATGTCGAGTCGGTTGTTCGACGCGGCGCCGTCTGTCCCCAGCGCGACCGTGATCCCGGCCCGTCGCATCGCGTCCACCGGAGCGACGCCGCTGCCGAGTTTCGCGTTTGACTTCGGACAGTGGACCACGCGGACGTCGCCTCTTGCCAGGATCGCGATGTCTCTCTCGTCGACATGGACGCAGTGGGCGGCCAACGTCGGGACCTCGAACGCCCCGATGCAATCGAGGTATGCGACGGGGCTTTGGCCGGTCCGGTCCCTCCAGTCGTCGACCTCTTGCCGCGTCTCCGCCAGGTGGGTGTGAATCGGGACGCCCAGATCGCGTGCCATCTTGATCGCCTCTCGCCAGACATCTTCGCCGCAGGTGAAGACGGCGTGAGGGCTGATCGCTGCGCTGATCCTCCCATCTCCTGCGCCGTTCCATCGTTCGACGATCCTCTGCGTGGTAGCCAGCTCAGACGCTCCCTCTCCCTGAAGGGATTCAGCGATCATCCCGTACGAGAGGAGAGCGCGAATCCCGCTCTCCTCGACCGCCCTGGCGACTTCATCGGTGTGGAAGTACATGTCGGCGAGGCACGTCGTTCCGCCTCGGATCGCTTCGGCCAAGGCAAGGAGCGTGCACCAGTAGACGTCCTCGGGCTGAAGACGCTCCTCGATCGGCCAGATGTGTTCTTCGAGCCAGGTCTTGAGCGGAACATCGTCCGCGAGTCCGCGCAGTAGAACCATGGGGAGATGGGTGTGTGCGTTGACAAACCCCGAGAAGGCGAGCTTGCCGGCCGCCTCGATGAACGTCTCGCCCGGTTCGGGTGTGATCTCACCCTCCGTGACGTCGACGAAACTGCTCCCCTCGAACCGCAAGGAGAGAAGCCGATCCGGTCCGACGACCGGCCGGATACTCCTCAGAACCGTTCCCATTGAGTCCTCATCAGCGAATCGTTCGGGGAGGATTGTAGCTCGACGCCGACTGTAACGCAATCGCCATCGGCCGTTGGCGAATCGTGTGGTGGTTGCGCTGCGTCATGGAAGGGAATATAACAGGCGATACTTGTTATGGGGCTATCGGGAGCGGAAGCAGAAGAGAGAGCCTGCACTCTTCTGAAAGGACAGGGATACAAGATCGTGGCGCGGAACTGGCGCTCTCGCTACGGCGAGATCGACATCGTCGCCCGCGACGGCTCGACGATCGTCTTTGTCGAGGTCAAGGCGCGCTCCGGGGACGGGTTCGGGGGGGCGGGCGCGGCGGTCGATCTTCGAAAACAACGTCGGATTGCGTCTACGGCCGGTCAGTTCCTTCAGGAGACAGGATGTGAGTTCCCGGCGCGTTTCGACGTGGTGACGTTCTCCAAGGAGCGTCCGCGCCTGCATCGGGACGCGTTCCGGATGGGGTGAGGGAGATGTTTGCACGTCTAATCAGCGGGGCCGTTCTCGGCATCGAAGCCTGCTTGATCGAGGTGCAGTGCGACATCGCCGGGGGCCTGCCGACCTTTCAGATCGTAGGGCTTCCGGAGAAAGAGGTCTCCGAGAGCCGAGAGCGGATCCGAAGCGCTATCAAGAATACTGGTTTCTCGTTCCCGGCAGGCCGCATCACGGCGAACCTCGCCCCGGCCGACGTGCGCAAGGGGGGTGTCGGTTACGACTTGCCGATCGCTCTGGCGATCCTGATCGCTTCGGGGCAGCTTGGGGCTGCTTCGGAACGGCGACTGATCGTCGGCGAACTCGCGCTGAACGGCGAGGTTCGCGGGATATCCGGTGTTCTGCCGCTCGCGCTCGAAGCGGCCGCGAACGGGCTCGACGGCTTGATTGTCCCGGCTGACAACGCCGCGGAAGCGTCGCTGATCGAGAACGTACTCGCGTATCCGATCGTGACGCTGTCAGAGGCGGCTCGGTTCCTAGGAGGGGAGATCACGATCGATCCGCATCCCCGCGATGTGAGCAGGCTGCTGGAGGATCGATCCGCGGTCATCGACAACGACTTGGCCGCGGTGCGCGGCCAGGCCAAGGCGAAGCGCGCCCTCGAGATCGCGGCGGCCGGTGGCCACAATGTCCTGCTCAGCGGGCCGCCCGGTGCCGGGAAGAGTCTTCTGGCACGGTGTCTTCCCGATCTCCTCCCGCCGCTGTCATTCGAGGAGGCGCTCGAGGTGACACGGATCTACAGCATCGCTGGGCTCCTTGAGCGCGGAGGCTCCCTCGTGGTTCGACGTCCGTTTCGCGCTCCCCATCACACGATTTCCTATGCGGGGATGGTTGGGGGCGGCCACGGGGTCCCTGGACCCGGGGAGATCAGCCTCTCTCACCACGGGATCCTGTTCCTCGACGAGCTTCCGGAATTCGATCGGCGGGTCCTCGAAACGCTGAGGCAACCGCTCGAGGATCGAACGATCCTCCTGTCCCGCGCGGGCGTTTCCGTACGCTATCCCGCCTCCTTCACCCTCGTTGCGGCGATGAACCCATGCCCTTGTGGGTTTCTGGGGGATTCGATCCGGCCGTGTGCCTGCTCGATTCACGACATCCACCGGTATCGCAAACGGCTGTCCGGCCCGTTGCTCGATCGAATCGACCTGTTTGTCGAGGTCCCTCGTCTCCCTGTTGACGATCTCTTCGGAGTCCGCGGAAACGTTGAGTCGAACACGATTCGAGATCACGTGGCCGCCGCACGGAGCGTCCAGTTGGAGCGAATGAAAGAGGATTCCGGACGCTTCTCGAATGCGGAGCTCGACTCAAGCGGGGTTCGAGCACACTGCCGGCTGAGCGAGGAGGCGACGACGCTGCTCAAGCGGGCTGCTGCCCGCTTTGGCTTGAGCGCTCGCGGACACGTTCGCGTCTTGAGAGTTGCGCGGACGATCGCCGATCTCGAGGGTCGCGAGCACATCGAGGCCCCCCACGTTGCTGAGGCGCTCGGATACCGGGCGAGCGTCAGTGCGCGGGACGGATGACTCCGACCCCGTCCGTTCATGAAAACACCACAAGCGCGGTGTACAGTCTGGGATCGCGGGATCGAGACTATTCAGACCGAAGGACTTCGGCGCCAGATTCGCTTGAGGAGGACTTGTATGTGGAGACGTTTCGGGGGAGCGGTGATTCTCGCCGTCTCGATCGTTTTATCGCTGTTCGTCGTTTCGGGGGCGTTCCCTGTGGTCGTCTCCGATATCGTGTTCGAAGGACTTGACGGAATACGCCTTCGGGACATTCGTGAGGTCGTCGCGTTCGACGTTGGAGACGAGATTCTTGAGTCCGATCTCAAGGCCGCTTCCCAAGCGATCTACGATCTCGGCTGGTTTCGCGAAGTGTTCCCCGAGGTCATCGGAGACGGAGAGATCGTGTTCAGCGTTTCCGAGTACTCGAAGATCGATACGATCGTGATCACCGGGAACGTGAACAAGCGTTCGTACGGTCTTTTCGGGATCGATCTGTTCCGACTTCCGATCGTGTCGACAACGAAGATTAAGCAGATTCTGCGGCGCGAGGACATCAGGAGAGGGAAGGTGCTCAATCGCGTCGCCCTCGAGGCCGGGCTGAGAGAAGTGATCGCCGAGTACAACAATCGAGGATACGTCCTCATTGCCCTCGGGGATGTCACGATGACCGATCAACTCGCGATCGAGTTCATCGAGGGAAGGGTTGCCTCAAACCGGATCAGCGGGTTGAGCACGGTTCCGACGGAGATCGCCGAGGAGATGATCGACTTCCCTCTTGGCGAACCGCTGGAGCAGGTCGACCTCCAACGCGTCATGCTCGCCCTGCGAAGCTCGGTCTACTTCTCCGCCGTGGAGGTCGTTCCGAATCCGGGCGTCGCAGCCGATGACGTCAACCTGCACTGGACCTTGACCGAACGTCGGTTGATTGAGAGTTCGATGGAGATCGACGACATCGCGCTCGAGGGCGTGAGTCGCTTCTCGGAAGCGACGGCTGACGATGCGCTGGATGACATTCCGAGCGGGGCGGTCGACAACTACGGGCTTCTCAAGGTCGTCAAGGGGCTGTTCGACCTCTATCAGGACGCGGGGTACATCATGGTCCGCTTCACGCCTGCCGGCGTGGAAGATGGAACGCTTCGCCTGCTCGTCGAGGAGGGAAGAGTCTCCGACGTCCTACTCTCCGGCAACACGACAACGAGAGACCACGTCGTACTTCGTAACCTGAAGATCGAAGCGGGGGACATCCTCACAACCAGAGCCCTCAGGACGGGGTATCAACGACTCTCGTCCTTCGGCTACTTCAACTCGCTCGAAGTCCTTCCGGACTGGTCGGACGACGGGGTTCGCGTCTCGGTGATCGTCACCGAAAGAGAGGATCTCGGCGGGATGAACGGAACGCTCGCGGTCGAGCCGAGCTCGGGCGGGATCGTCGGGGAGCTCAAGATCAACCAGAAGAACCTGTTCGGAACAGGGCAAGACATCTCCATCAGCTACAGCCGAGGGTTCTCGAGCGAAGTCGAGCCAATGACGAGCTCGTGGACGTTGGGCTACAGCTCCATCGCTTCCTTCCCCGGATTCGATCGGGTCGGCCTCGACCTGTATCGATCGATTCGTGAGATCGACGGTTCGGAGGACGCGGAGGAGTATGTCACGGTTGGTGGGACGGTCGCTTTCGCCTATCCTGTCGCCGACTACACGGACCTCTCTTTGTCATTCAAGCATGAGGAAGAGCGGCTCGTGGGGACCGAGATCTGGACGCCCATCGACTCCGTAAGCCTCGCCCTCATCTATGACGACGTCGACGATCCGTTCTTCCCGACGGTGGGGAACAGGCAGACCGTCTACATCGAGAAAGCCGGGGGCTTCGCCGCCGGTGAGGAGTACATCAAGACAGGTTTCCTGTGGATCGAGTTCACCCCGGTTGAGAGCTTCCTGTTCAGCAATCTCGATCAGGCTTTCGCGGTGCGTTTCCGCGTCGGATGGGGCGACGACGGTCTCCCGGTGACGCAAACGTTTCATCTGGGAGGGCCGACGAGCGTTCGAGGGACCGTCGCCGAGCGCGTGCCGAGGCTCTTTGTGGCCAACTTCGAGCACCGCCTCGAGCTGGTCGAGGGGCTGGTCTTCACGACGTTCTTCGACGCAGGTCTGAACTTGGATGCGGTTCGAATCGACGACGTGATCTCCTCGACCGGATTCGAGTTTGGGATCAACGCAGCCGGCATCTACGTGCGTCTCGAATTCGTTTGGGTTCTCGATGAAGACATGAACTGGTTTCCCACATTCGACATTGGGTTCGGGCCGATGTTCTAGATTGGGTGACGAGACCGGAAGGGACCACTATAATCCCACGAAACGTCAACGGACGATGAACAAGGGAGGAATAGCATGTCGCGGAATGTGCTGTACATAGCGGGGATCGCGTTGATCGTGGCGCTCGGAGCATTGATCCTGCAGTTCGCGCTTCCTTCAGCCGGAGGAGGGGACGATGCGCGATTGGCGTCGCTGGAAAGGCGCATCAATGACTTGCAGGGACAGAGTACGGGCGGAGATTTCCGCGTCGCGTATCTCGACGCCGAAGCTGCCTTTTCCGTCTTCCTCGAAGTGACCGCGGATCTGCGGGAACACGCCAACGAGAAGATCAGCGAAATCAGCGATCTTCAGAACCAATACGCCGCGAGCACCATCTCCAGGGATGAGTATCAGCAGCGCGCGAACGAGCTGCAGGCAGAGCTTCTCGACGCACAGCTGACGATCGACATCAGTGCGCTCGATCGGATGATCGGGTCGAGCGATTTCTCGGACATTAGGGCCAAGCTCCAGGAATGGAAAGAGACGGCCGAGCTGTTGGCGAACGAAGTCAAGAACCTCGTGTCGATGGCGAGGATGGGAGTCGTTGATCCGCTCGAATACCAGAGCCGGTACACGACGGCGAACAACGCGTTCCAGCAGTTCGACCAGGGATTGACGCAGGCGGCGACGCTGAAGATCGTCCAGGTTGCACAGCGGATCGCAGTCGAGCAGGGCTTTGACATGGTTCTTCGCGTGAAGAACGTTCTCGTCTACCGGAATCCTGCCACCCTGATCGACATTACGGACGAAGTGAAGTCCGTGATCTCAAGCTACCTATAGGGAAGGCCGACCATGGCGGAGCGCGACATCGAGGGGATCCGTGCGCGGATCCCCCTTCGCTATCCATACCTGATGATCGATAGGATCATCGAGGAGGAACAGGGGCGAATCGTTGCGCTGAAGAACGTCACCGTTAACGAGCCGTTCTTCCAGGGGCACTTCCCGGAACCGCTGGAGGCGGTGATGCCAGGAACCCTCATCCTCGAGGCGATGGCGCAGACGGCCGCCTTCTTCGCCGTGCAGGCGGCAGAGTGCGATGGCGGGGAGGGAATGGGGTACCTGGTCGGCATCGAGAAGGCCCGCTTCCGACGGAAGGTCGTGCCGGGGGATCAGCTCCGGCTCGAAGCGCGGCTCGTTCGTCAAAGACGGGGACTCTTGCTGGCGAACGTGAAAGCGTCCGTCGACGGCGAGGCAGCCGCTTCGGCGACGGTCTCCCTCCTCATGCAGAGCGAGTGACCGTCTGTGATCGAATGCGTTCCCAATCTCAGCGAGGGGCGTGACGAGAACACGGTTGGGCAGATCGCCGACGCGGTCCGTGGCGCCGGCTGTCGCGTCCTCGACACGCACACAGATCCCGACCACCACCGTTCGGTCCTAACGATCGTTGGTGAGCCCCCTGACGTGGTTCGCGGGGTTCTCGCGATGGTCGAGGCCGCCATCCAGCGCATCGACGTGCGGACACATCGAGGCGCCCACCCCAGAATGGGAGCCGTCGACGTCGTCCCGTTTGTTCCGCTCGAGGGCAGCTCGATGGCGGAATGCATCGCGGTGGCGGAAGAGGTCGGGCGGAAGATCGGCGATCAGTTCGAGATTCCCGTTTACATGTACGAGGAGGCGGCATCGCGGGAGGATCGGCGGAACCTGGCCTCCGTCCGGAGAGGCGGGCTGTCGGCGATCGCCGAGCGAATCGACACGGACGAAGGTCGTCCCGATTTCGGACCGGCCCGCGTCCATCCGTCCGCGGGGGCTGCTGCGGTCGGCGCACGGGGCTTTCTCGTCGCCTACAACGTCAATCTGGCGACCGCTGACGTAGAGGTGGCGGGAGCGATCGCGTCCGCGATACGCGCCTCAAACGGAGGACTTCCAGGCGTGAAGGCGCTTGGGATCCTGCTTCGCAGTCGGGGCATCGCGCAGGTCTCGATGAATCTGACCGACATCGAAGCGACGACGGTCGCAGAGGCGTTCGAGTGCGTGGCGAATGAGGCCGAGCGGCGTGGCGTGTCCGTCCTCGAGAGCGAGATCGTCGGGCTTGTGCCCCGAGCCGCGCTCGGGGAGGCGACGACAGAAGATCTACTCCTGGCGAGAACCCTCGCAGACCTCATCCTCGAGAGGCGGATCGAGGCGGGATGAGCCTCGACGTCGCCGGCAGCCGGGTCCAAACGATCCTTGTTCTCGGCCTCGGGGTCACCGGACGAGCCGTCGTTACGTATTGTCTCGAACAGGGCCTCACGCCACGAGTCAGTGACGCGCACGAGCTGACCGCAGACGCGCGTTCGTGGTTGAGAGAAGCCTCAGTTCCGTTCGAGGAGGGAGGCCACGCTGAGACACTTCTTGCCGGGGCGGACGCCGTTGTTCTCAGTCCGGGTGTCCCGGTCGATCATCCGATCGTCTCTGCGGCGGAGAAGGCCGGGGTTCTCGTCCTCTCTGAACTCGATCTTGCGTGGTCCCAGGCGTTCTCGACTCCGATCGTCGCGGTGACCGGAACTAACGGCAAGGGAACAACGGTCACGTTGATCGATGCGATCCTTCGGCAGGCGGGACTTCGAACCCGCCTCGGGGGGAACATCGGGACGCCGTTCATCTCCCTGCTCGCCGGGATCGAGGCCTGCGACGCCGTGGTTCTTGAAGCGAGCAGTTTTCAGCTCGAGGGAAGTCGATTCCTCCACCCCCGCGTCGGCGTCCTTCTGAACCTCACTCCCGATCACCTCGATCGGCACGGGTCGATGGGGGCATATGCTGCCGCGAAAGGGAGGCTCTTCAGGCTTCAGGGAGACCACGACGTTGCGGTCCTTCCGGTCGGGCTCCGCGACACGTTCCGACAGGCGCGCGCGCGGAAGGTCCACTTCGACGCTCCGCCTCCGACACTGCCTCCCGGGGCCGCGCGGCTGAGCCCCCACAATCGCTCGAACCTCGCCGCCGCGATCACCGCGGTGGGGGAGCTTGATCCCGGCCTCGATCTGAGTCGGCTCTCTCTTGACGCGCTCGAGGACGCGTTCTCCCTCCCGCACCGGATGCAGCGGGTCGGATCGATCGGTCGCGTTCAAGCGATCGACGACTCGAAGTCGACGAACGCGGACTCGGCGATCGCCGCGTTGCGCGCCGTCGAAGCAACGACGGTTCTTCTGGTCGGAGGGAGGCACAAGGGGGGCGGCTACGATTCACTCGCGCGCGAAATCCGGAAGCGCGATGTTCGTCGCGTCGTCGTCTTCGGCGAGGCGGCCGACGACCTGGCCGACCTGCTCGAGCCGTCGAAGGTCGTAATCGTTCACGCGAGGAGCGTCGAAGACGCGGTCGACGTAGGACTCGCCTCAGCGCGGCCGGGGGACACGCTTCTCTTCTCGCCCGCTTGCTCCAGCTTCGATGCTTTCCGCGACTACGCCGATCGAGGAGAGACCTTCGTTCGAGCGATCCGAGCACGGTCCGGGGCCTCGGAGAAGTAGAGACAAAGGACGTTCAGTCTTAGACCGCAGGACACGTGTCTCCTCTCGACGCCGCGGAGCATCTTCCGAGCTTGAACCCCGTTCCTTCCGATCCTGGGACAGCTGACGTATTGAAGTAGACGGATGGGCTGAGACGATCTTCGAACGACGGAGCGTGGGCGTGAACGGACGGGTCGATCGCAGGGTGCTCGGGGTGTCAGTGCTTCTCGTTCTGGCTGGTTTGGTGATTCTCTACAGCGCGAGCGCCCCGTTTTCTCTTCGTCACTACGGCAGCGACACGCACATGCTCTTCAAGCAGCTTCTGGCTGCGACAGCGGGAATCGTCCTCCTCGTCTTCTTCTCCGTCTTCGATTACCACCGACTCACCGCCATCAACGATCTCCTGTTCGTCGGCGCTATCGGCTTGACGATCCTCACCGTCCTCCCGCTCGGGATCGGCGACGGGCGCTGGCTCTCGATCGGCCCGTTCGCGGTGCAGCCGACGGAGTTGGTCAAGTTCACGCTGATCGTCTACTTCGCAGGGGCGATCTCGCGGAAGGGTGAGTCGATTCGATCGTTCCGTCACGGAGTCCTCCCGTTCATCGCGGTTCTCGGACTCCTCGGGGCGGTCATCCTGAACCAGCCCGATCTCGGGATGCTCCTCATCTACGGAGCACTGACGGTTACGATGCTCTTTTTCGGCGGAGCGAACCCATGGCATCTGGGGGCGATCGGTTGTGGCGCCCTCCCTCTTGTGGCGATGGCCATCCGGCTTGCGCCGTACCGGTTTGCGCGCATCCTCTCTTTCCTGAACCCGCAGGCGTACAGCACATCCTCGGGGTACCAGACGATTCAGTCACTGATCGCCGTCGGATCGGGCGGCGTTCTCGGTCGCGGGCTCGGCGCCTCGCGTGCGAAACTGTTCTACCTTCCGCAGGCACACAACGACTTCATCCTTTCGATCGTGGCGGAGGAAACGGGCCTCCTGGGCACGCTGGTCGTCCTTGGACTCGTCGCCTTCCTCGTGTGGCGCGCGTTCGCCATCTCCGAACGCGCCCCGGACCGATTGGGACAGCTGCTCGCGCTCGGGATCGGTTTCGTGATCGGCTTTCAGGCGCTGCTCAACGCCGGTGTGGCTCTCGGTATCCTTCCAGTGACCGGGCTGACGTTCCCGTTCCTGAGTAACGGTGGGTCATCGCTTGTGGTGACGCTGGCGATGATCGGTGTCCTTCTCAACGTGTCGAAGCAGGCTTCACCTCAGGGAGCCGCGCGATGAGGGTCCTGTTTGCCGGAGGAGGCACCGGAGGACACGTCTACCCGGCGATCGCGATGATCAGCGAGCTACGACGCTGGAACCCCGATGCCGAGATCGGCTACGTGGGAACGCGTCGCGGGCTCGAAGCGCGCATCGTGCCCGAAAGAGGCGACGCACGCTTCTTCCCGATCCACGTGAAGGGGCTCAAGCATGCCGGTCCAGGCTCGACCCTACGTACACTCGCGTGGCTCGTGATCGCGATGATCGAGACCCTGGTCGTGCTCATTCGATTCCGACCGCAGATCGTCATCGGCGTTGGCGGACACAGCTCCTTTCCGCCACTCTTCCTCGCAGCATTGATTGGCAAGGTCTTGCCCGTCCGGACGCTGATTCACGAGCAGAACGTCATCGGCGGGCTGGCCAATCGCATCCTCGCCCGCTTCGTCGATTCTGTCCTGATCTCGTTCAGGGAGTCGGCAAGATCGTTTCCACGCGCTCGAAGGCTTGTCGTCACGGGGAACCCGATTCGCGAGGAGATGTTGCACGAGAAGCGAACCGACGCGGCCTACAGTCTTTTCGGGCTCGACCCTGAGCGTCGAACGATCCTTGTTTTCGGTGGATCGGGCGGATCGGACGAAATCACGGAGCAGATCCGTGCCGGGCGCGCCGGGATCGCAGCGAATCCCGAACTTCAAATCCTTCTCATCACGGGGGACGCGAACCGAACGGAATCCCTGCGAGAGGAGATGCGGTCTGCCGGAGCGGCGAACGTTGTCGTCGAAACGTACGTCGATCGGATGGGGGCTGCGTTCGCCGTCGCCGATCTCGTCGTCTGCCGTGCGGGAGCGACGTCGCTTGCCGAGATTACGGCCTGTGGGAAAGCGTCCCTTCTCGTCCCGTGGCGTGGCGCGGCTGACGATCACCAGTGGAAGAACGCGAGGTCGTTTCAGGCCGAAGGTGCTTGCACTGTTGCAGACGAAGAGATTATCGTTCGGCACGGGTTGGTGAGACTTATGCAGGAGTTGGCCGACGACGAGACGAGGCTTGCACGTCTCGCCGCGAACGCGCGGCGGAACGGTCGGCGGGACGCGGGATTCGCGATCCTCAAAGAGATCAGGGCACTGATGAGGGAGGCTGCCGTTTGATCGAATCGGAGAAGCGCTACCATTTCGTCGGAATCGGCGGTGCAGGAATGAGTGGGCTTGCCTCGGTGTTGATGGCGGACGGCGCCTCGATTTCCGGCTCCGACCTGCGCGAGTGTCGTGAGATCAAGATGCTTCGGGAGGCGGGGGCAGCGATCGACGTTGGGCACGATCCTCATCACGTCGAGCGGCCGCTCGACGGCGTCATCGTCTCCTCGGCGATCGCGAGAGACAACGTGGAGGTCGTGGCGGCGAAGAAACGCGAGATTCCGATCGTCTTCCGGCTGCAGGCGCTCGCCTCGCTGCTGACGCGCTATCGGAGCATCGGGATTGCGGGCACGCACGGGAAGTCAACCACGTCTGCGATGGCGGCGACAATCTTCCGAGAGGCTCGCCTGGATCCGAGCTTCTTGATCGGCGCCCAGTGTCCTGCGTTGGGCGGGAATGCGCATCTAGGAGGAGGCGAGTGGTTCGTCGCCGAGATCGACGAGAGCGACGGCCTGTTTGTCTCGGTCAGACCCAAGATCGCGGTCGTGACCAACATCGGAAGAGATCACCTCCAAACCTACGGGAACCTCACGGAGATCGAAGGGGCATTCCGTCGGTACGTGTCGAAATCGGAGCACGCTGTCCTCGCCACAGACGATCCACGTGTGGCTCGCCTCGCGCAGGCAGCCCCGAGCGCAATGACGGTGGGCATGAACCCATCAGCGCGGCTGCGCGCTACGAACGTTCGCGCGATCCCGTTCGCGATGAGGTTCGATCTTGTCCTCGACGGTGAGTTGGTCGCGAGGGTGAGACTTCCGGCTCCCGGAGAGCACAACGTGCGAAACGCGCTCTGCGCACTCGGGACCGCAGTGATGGCCGGGATCGACCTTCGCCAGGCGGCCAGTGCCCTCGAATCTTTCGTTCTTCCGCATCGGCGATTCGAGCTACTCGAGGAGAACGGTGTCACCGTGATCGACGACTTCGCGCATCTCCCCGAGGAGATCGAAGCGACGCTCTCCGCTATCCGATCGGGATGGCAGGATCGGCGGGTTGTCGCCGTCTTCCAGCCGCACCGGTACACGAGAACGCGCGATCTTGGAGACGAGTTCGGCTCCGCCTTCGCGGGTGCCGATGTTGTTGTCGTCACGGAGATCTACCCGGCCGGCGAGCGCGCGATTCCCGGAGTGAACTCGGACATCATCGTCGACGCCATCCGCGCGCGGACGGACGCTCGCGTCCACTCCATCCCGGATAAGGCGCGTGTCGTCTCGTTCCTCGAGGAGAACATCCAGCCCGGCGACTTCATCGCCAGTTTCGGTGCCGGGGACATCTGGACGGTGACCGAGGAACTAGCAACCTTCCTGATCGAGGGTCGATTCCTCGAGTTCGCGGCGCACAAGCGCGTCGAGTAGCATCCTATTCTTCCGTTCTGCTCAGCGTTTAACGCATGCGCGGACCGTTTCGGGTCCGTGATCCCGTATCGCTGCAGGAGGGCGACCATCGCCGATGCGTACCCGAAGAGCGCGGAACCGATGAGCACACGGGCGCATGCAGCTCCGCTGGGAGCGAGCAGAAACGAATAGGAAGTCGCCTATGGTATCGTGCTGGAAGGCGGAGGCAGGATCGCTGTGATGTGCAAGTCAATTGACATTGCGCGCCGAAAGGTGTATAAAGATCGGACGTTTCGCTCGTTTCAGAGTGAGGTCATTGACGGGTGAAGGAGGGGAAGACCAGGCGGAGAGCTGTTTCTCGCACTGTCGTCGTAGGGGGGGTTCTGATTTCTGCTGCCGCCATAGCTCTATATACACCGTGGCTCGGTCTCTTTGATCTGCGTGAGATCAGCGTTTCCGGCAATCGGCGCGTCTCGGCCGAAACGATCGGGCGAGCGGCCGACCTTGATCGCGGACGACCTCTGCTGACGATCTCCCCACCGACTATCGAGGCACGTGTGGGCTCCTTGCCATGGATCAAGCATGTCGCTGTTGTTCGCAACTTCCCACATGGTCTACGCATTCGAGTCGAAGAACGGACTCCGATCGCTTGGGTCGGCTCCCCTGAAGAGAGCTCCTGCTTCACCGTCGGTGAAGGAGGAGTGGTCGTGGCCGCGACTTGTGAATCTCGGAGCGTGCTCCTCGAGTTGCGAGGAGCGGATCTCTCCGGCGATGCGCCAGGTGCGCGGCTTCTCGACGAAAGGGTCGCCAGCCTTCTTGATGCCTTGCGCGCTCCTGCGCTGACAGCCATGAAAATCCAGCGGATCGACGTAACCGATCCGTCTTCGATCACTCTCGATGCGGAGACCGGTCTCCGCGTTCTGTTGGGGGCGATCGAGCTGCACGTGCGGCGAGTCGAAGCGCTCGTCGCTCTGAGTCGTGCGATCGATCTGGGCAGCTACAGTCTCATCGATCTGCGACTCGAGGGGGAAGCAAGACTTGTGACTTGGTAAGGCGGTGAAGAGATGAGGAAAGAGCGGATTGTCGTCGGGCTCGACGTCGGGACCACTAAGGTGGTCGCCCTCGTCGGGAACATTGTCGACGGGGTCATCGAGATCATCGGGATGGGGCGGGCGGATTCCCACGGCCTGGAGAAGGGGGTCGTCGTCGATATCGGGCGGACGATCTCCTCGATTAAGAAGGCCGTTGAGGAAGCCGAGAACATGGCCGACGTTCGGGTCGACGCTGTCTACGTCGGCATCGCAGGGAAACACATCACCTCGATCAACAATAGCGGGACCGTCTCGATCAACCGACCGGATCGCATCATCGCGAACGACGACGTTCGACGCGTTGTGGAGACGGCGCAAGCGATCCAGATCCCGCCGGAGAGCGAGATGATCCACGTGATCCCGCGTCAGTACATCGTCGACGGACAGGACGGAATCACAGATCCAGTTGGGATGACGGGGACGCGGCTTGAGGTTGACGTGCACATCGTCACCGGCGCGATCACCGCGGTTCACAATCTCGTTCGGTGTGTGGAGAACCTCGGGATCGGGATCCGTCAGATCGTTCTCGAGCCGATCGCGTCCTCCCTCGCCGTTCTCTCGTCGGCGGAGAAGGAGCTCGGCGTCATCCTGATGGACATCGGCGGGGGGACGACCGACATCAGCGTCTTCCGCGGAGGCGATATCTGGTTCTCCAAGGTCATACCGATCGCCGGCGAACACATCACAAACGACATCACCGTCGGCCTTCAGACGCCGATCGAAGAGGCCGAGCTGGTCAAGAAGCAGCACGGCAGCGCGTTGGTCGACAGCGTCAGTGAGGACGACAAGATCGAGGTCGCGACGATTGGTGGCGACGAGAAGAAGCTCGTCTCGAAGAAGAAGCTGGCCAAGATCATCGAGCCGCGCGTCGAAGAGCTTCTCGACCTTGGGATGCAGGAAATCGAGGACGCAGGCTATCGCGATCTCGTCCCGGCGGGACTGGTCTTGACAGGGGGATCGTCGCTTCTCGACGGAATTGACGAGTTCGCATCGCAACGCTACGACATCGCGGTTCGGCGCGGGAAGATCCCGCAAGGGATTCATGGCCTGCGCGACATCGTCGAGTCTCCGATCTACGCCACGTCGATTGGGCTCCTCCGCTACGCGGTGGAGACGAAGGACTTCAAGAAGCCGGAGTTCAGCGAGCTAAGGCGATCGTCTGTAATCGGCAAGTTATTCGCTTGGTTCAACCGGTTCTTCCGGGGGTAGCCGATGGCTGAGCAACTGAGTTTCGTTTCACCGGCTCGCCTGATGGTCGTCGGCGTCGGCGGCGGCGGCGGAAACGCCGTCGATCGCATGTTCGATACCTCCGTGAACGGCGTGGAACTCATCGCGGTCAATACCGACGCGCAGGTCCTCGACGTTGTCAGATCCGACCGGACGCTCCAGATCGGTCGGAAGCTGACGAACGGACTCGGCGCCGGCGGGAATCCTGAAATCGGCCGTCTCGCAGCGGAAGAGAGCCGCGAGGCGATCGTCGATCTCATGCGAGGCGTCGACATGGTCTTCATCACCGCCGGGATGGGTGGCGGCACAGGAACCGGCGCCGCGCCAGTCTTCGCGGCGCTCGCGAAGGAGGCGGGAACGCTGACAACGGCCATCGTGACCCGCCCATTCTCCTTCGAGGGGATCGCGCGTGCGGAGAAGGCCGAGGCCGGGATCGCGCGGCTGGCACAAGCGGTGGATGCGCTCATCTGCATCTCGAACGACAAGCTCCTCAAGGTTGCGCCGGCCGAGACGCCGATCACGCAAGCGTTTGAGATTGCCGACGAGGTTCTGCGGCAGGGTGTCGAGGGGATCTCGGATCTGATCACGGTTCCCGGGATGATCAACCTCGACTTCGCCGACATCGAGAGCGTGATGCGTGGCGCCGGGACTGCGATGATGGGAATCGGCGTCGGCACCGGCGATGGGAAGACCAAGGAAGCCGCACGGAACGCGATCTCGTCGCCGTTGCTCGACGGCACAATCCGCGGTGCTCGCAAAGTCATCATGAACATCACCGGTGGATCTGACCTGACCCTCGAAGAGGTCACCGAGGCCGCGTCGCTGATACGCGAAGCCGTCTCCGATCGAGCCGACATCATCTTCGGCACGGCGATCCGCGACGGCATGGACACCGTGCGCCTGACGGTCATCGCCACCGGCTTCTCGGTCGCCTATGGTGGAGAGGAAGACGAAGCGACCGGGCTGTCGAACGAGACGATGCTCGCTAAGCTCGAGCAGGAAAGCCGGGTTGGGATCGACGACTTCGACATTCCCACGTTCCTCCGTCGCGGCCGACGGCGAGGCGACGAGTCGCCCAGGCCTCCCTGGGGAGAGCCGCGTGAGCGCGAACCCGACAAGACGGCTCGCGTCAGGAACAGCTAGGGGCGCGACGGCAAAACGTCCAAGAGAGGAAAGCCCCCGCGTGCGGGGGCTTCTTCTTTGCCAGAGGTGGGGGTCGAACCCACACGACCCAAAGGGTCACGGGATTTTGAGTCCCGCGCGTCTGCCAATTCCGCCACTCTGGCGATCGGCGCCATCTTATCACGGCCCGAAGGCCGGGTCCATCGTGCGGCCTGCGAGCGACCCAGGGGGCTCCTGAAAGCGATGCACGTTACAGAGGAACCCAGGAAGATCTCCTATGAAGGTGACGAGGGCATATCGCAAACGAGGGCGCGCTGGACGGGCAGTTCGTCAGAATTCGATCGTGACTCCGCGTCGGCTGCCCGAAAGCGAGGACCTACGGCTGCTCTCGTGCCGTGCGCCTGTCCAGGGCAAGAAGGTGACGAACTCTCGTGTGTGCGCAGATCCTACAGGGTTCTAGCGTAGACAGACTAGAGATGTGGGATTAGTGGCACCGAGATGGTGTTGTGTGATAGACTGCACTGACAAGGAGCCAAGATAGGCAAGCGTACTCGAGATGCCGCCTGTGTGCGGCGTCCGAGTATGTTTGCGGCGCCATAGTGTGTGGCAGGCTACGGTGAGTTCAAGGAGGGCGAACGTGGCAACGCGAGGAGGCCGGTCGTCGGACGGGTTCCGTGACAGCCAGGGTGGATGCGGAAGGCCGAAACGGGTTCGGACGCGCGCCATCGTCGGCGCGCTTGTCATTGGGCTGGTGGTCGGGTTCCTCGCGCCAGGCGCCGTTGCGACGTCGTACACTGACGAATTCGAGACGAATCCCCTTTCCGCCGAAGTTGTGACGTCCTTTTCGACTGGGACGGCGGCGACGGGCCTGTCGTACACGTGTTCGTCGACCGGGGACGGCTGTGACTTCACGTGGGGGGCGGGGTCTGGGGACGGCGGCAGCCTCTGCATCGACGTCCTTTCGGGGGCGGAGACGGCCGCCACCGAGAAGTTCACCATCGTCTCGCGCGACGGCAAGGCGTTCGTGTTCAACAGCGTCTGGATGGACGTCTTGCTGGGCGACGGCGTGTGGATCGTCGGCAAGGGGCCGGAGCCGTTCGACATCGTCGTCGGCACCGGCAGCGTCGGGACCTACAGTCCTCCTGGCGGTTCGAAGCTGGTGACCGAGGTCG
This sequence comes from Bipolaricaulia bacterium, assembly GCA_049643905.1. GTDB lineage: Bacteria > Bipolaricaulota > Bipolaricaulia > UBA7950 > UBA9294 > CAZMYM01. Next base: position 1,486 of record JBARQW010000059.1, on the reverse strand, counting down.
AGTTCTCATCGACTCACTTCGCCTGGGATTACATTGACACGGTCTCCGTCGAGCTCGACGTTCCGGGTGCCGGCCTCGAAGGGAACGGCACCCTGATCGAGAACGGAGACACCTCGGCCTCCTTGAGCGACGACACCGACATGGGGGAGACCCCGGTCGGGACCCCGATCACCAAGACGTTCACGATCCAGAGCATCGGCGACCTGCCGCTCGATTTGGACGGCTCGCCACTTGTGGACATCTCCGGCGATCCCGACTTCACGATTCTCAGCCAGCCGACGCTCGACCCAGTCCCCTCCGGCAACTCGACCACGTTCACCGTGCAGTTCAATCCGTCGTCCTCGGGCGAGAATAAGACGGCAACGGTCTCGATCGACAACAACTCCGAAGCTCATCCGTACACGTTCGCCGTCGAGGGGACAGGAACCGGCGCGCCGGAGATCGACGTGGAGGGGAATGGAACGTCGATCCCCGACGGCGACGTGACGTCGGAGCTCGCCGACCACACCAACTTCGGGCAAGTAAGCATCGGAAGTTCCTTCGATCGAACGTTCACCATCCAGAACGAGGGGAATGCAACACTGACGCTGACGGATCATCCGAGCGCCGTCAGCCTGTCCGGTTCCAGTGACTTCTCCGTCTTCACGCAACCGGGCATTGGCTCGGTCGCGCCGAGCGGCTCCACGACGTTCGTCATCCGCTGCGCTCCGACCGCAACCGGCAATCAGGTAGCGTACGTCTCGATCGCGAACAGCGATGCAGATGAAGATCCGTACAACTTCGAGATCAGCGGCACCGGCCTCGACACCACCAAACCTGAAGTGACGATCAAGCAGGCGGGCGGACAGGCTGACCCGACAAACGGTTCACCGATCAACTTCGACGTCGTGTTCACCGAGCCGGTGACGGGGTTCGCGACGGGCGATGTCACACTCAGCGGAGCAGCTGGGGCGACGACGGGAACCGTGACGGAAGTTGCACCCAACGACGGCACGACCTACAACGTCGCTGTCAGCGGCATGACCGGCGACGGGACCGTGACCGCAACGATCCCGGCCGGGGTTGCGCAGGACGCCGCGAGCAACACGAACAACGCCTCGACCACCACCGACGACACGGTCACCTACGACACGACCGGTCCGACGGTCACGATCGATCAGGCCGGGGGGCAGGCCGACCCGACCAACGGGTCTCCGATCAACTTCACCGTCGTGTTCAGCGAACCGGTGAATGATTTCGCGACGGGCGATGTCACGTTGAGCGGCGCCGCAGGCGCAACCACGGCGACCGTGACCGGCGGCGGCATGACATACAACGTCGCCGTCAACGGCATGACCGGCGACGGGACCGTGACCGCAACGGTCGCGGCCGGGGTTGCGCAGGATGCTGCTGGCAACACGAACAACGCCTCGACCACCACCGACGACACGGTCACCTACGACACGACCGGTCCGACGGTCACGATCGATCAGGCCGGGGGGCAGGC
>JBARQW010000058.1:0-19564 GCA_049643905.1 Bipolaricaulia bacterium | reverse complement strand
CCATCAGGAGTCCGCCTCCGATCCCGCAGGAGCGATCCCACAGGTCTCCGCCACGAAGGGGACCTGTGTACATACGGAGTGGGGAGTGACGTGCGAGAATACGGAAGAGGGGTACGCGAAACTGAGTGTGTGTGTATCCGCGGGAACGGGTCGCATCATGCTTCCTTCGAGTGCCCCTTCTGCTTTCCTAGGCCACAGCTCTCATGCCATCGACTTTCCAACAAGAAAAACGCGCCTCGATATGCCGAGACGCTTCTCTGATCCTCTCAACAAGACAGCCAGCACCGGCTTCCCTCCTCCTCCGGCAGCCCGGCTGACCTTCCCCTCGCTCGGTTCCGTGGCTTTGTGTCCCTGTCTTCCGGCAGGTTTACCCTTGTCGGAACGGTTCTCTCACACAAGAGTATACGTGAACTCTGATGCTTATCAACAGAATTAAGCCGGGTCTTGTAACATTGACTCCTGCATCTAAAGAGAGGTCGTGGCCTCGTGTTTTTAGGTGATTCCGATACCTAGAAGTGAGCTCGATGGCTTAGATGCGGCTTGACCTATCGATCCTCCCCCTGAGAACAGGACCGGGGGTGAGGCGAGATTCGACCCTGCTCTGCACTCCCGAGAACGAGCATTGCGATGCGGCAGTCGAGATACCAGCTACAACCGAACCAAGAACTCTCGAGTGAAGGTTCTGGGTACGTGGGACGCCAGGTGTACCCAAGAGGACTCGAACTGCGGCCCTCTGAGGACATCTGGAGGCCTCTTCTCTGTGATACCGCTCGGCCGACCGGGCAGAGATGGGTGGCACGCGCAGGCAGGGATGGAGACTTGAGATCCAAATCTCCGTGACGGTCGACACGGGGGCGGGAGAGACGCGGGCGAAACGTCGCCGGCCCACCCTCTTGTTCATTCCGCGGCGACGGCGTAGGCTTCGCTCGTTGCCTGAGAGGTGATGGCGCATGGCGAGTAGTCTCTACGAGCGAATCTACGAGGTGGTGGGGCGGATCCCGCCAGGGGAAGTGGCGACGTACGGGCAGATTGCACGATTGGCTGGGATCCCGAAGGGCGCGCGCCAGGTCGGCTACGCGATGGCGGCGCTCGGGCGTGGACGACCCCGGCCTGAGGTTCCTTGGCATCGGGTCGTCAACGCCAAGGGCGAATCGAGCATCGGTGGTGAGCAGGTCTCGCGCCTCGAGGTCGAAGGCGTCGCCTTCGATGAGCGCGGGCGGATCGACCTGAAGCGATTCGGGTGGAGCGAACTCGATGAGGAGGGGTTGTTCGGATGATGGTCACGAAGAGCGTTCGGTCGGTTGCCGTTCCCATCGTTCTCACGGGTCTCGTGTTGCTGGTCGGATGCTTCGGTCCCATCGAGCGTCCGATCGCCGACTTCACATGGTGCCCCGATGGGACCGAGGGGCGCCTTGACTACTGGTTCACGTCGACGTCGACGACCGTCCCAGGGGCGACGGTCGATCGGCTCGAATGGGAGTTCGACGATGGGTCGCCGCCGGCGCAGTCGTACTGGGACACCGTCCATCGTTTCGGCGATGAGGGGATCTATCGCGTTACGCTGACGGTCAAAGACAGCCGCGGCGTCTCAGGAACGATAACAAAGCAAGTCCAGGTGGCGATGGCGGCGTTCATCCACTCGACCTGGCAGCTGACGCTCGGGTATCCGCCGACCGTGTCGGGGATCGTCGAGAACGGATTCACGGAGCGACTGAATCAGGTCGTCATTCGGGCCAAGTTCTATGACGCGGACGGGGTGCGGCTCACCGACGGGAGATTCGAGATCACCGATCTTGATCCGGGTGAGCAGGCAAGGTTCGAAGTCCGTGCGACCGACTTCACGACCCGTATCTTCCATGCGACGGTCGAGGTCGATTCTTTCGCTGCGGAGTGTTCGCCTCTCTGGGGCGTCGTCCCCGCTAAGTGAGCTCCCGCGGGCTGATGCGGCTGGAACTGCAGGGAGCTATTCCTCGAATGCACCTTCGATCTGTTCGCGGAGGGACGCTCTCGTGTCTTCAGTGCAGAAGGCGGCGTCGGCGGCATTAAGCAGAACCGTGCGGACGGCCTCGCGATCGAGCGAGAACGCCTTGACGGCGCTCTCGTACTCGTGCGTCAGATCGATTTGCGACATCAGGCGGTTGTCGGTGTTGATGGTGATCGGGATTCCCTGGTCTAGGTAACGCTTCAACGGATGGTCGGCGTAGGTTTCGATGAACGCCGACGTCTGAAGATTGCTCGTCGGACAGATTTCAAGAGGGATTCCGTCGGCTTTCACGCGAGCTTCGGTCTCGGGATCCTGGAAGAGATGGGTGCCGTGGCCGATGCGCTCGGCGCCGAGATCGAGCGCCTCCTTGATCTGTTCAGGGCAGCAGGCCTCCCCGGCATGGACGGTGAGACGAACGCCGGCGGCGTGGACGAAACTGACTGCGGCGCGATGGAGGCGCGGGGGGTAGTGACGCTCCGGGCCGGCGAGGTCGAACGCCACGACACCCTTCCCTGCGAACTGCGCCGCGAGCTGTGCAACCTCCATCGAGCGCTCGGTCGACTCCTGCTTGAGCGCCGTCAAGATGAGCCCCGTCCGGATCGGATGATCGTCCTCGGCTTGACGCATCCCGGTAAGAACGGAGCGGACGACGTCGCGGGGTTTGAGACCCTCCTCGGTGTGAAGAAGCGGGGCGAACCGGATCTCGACGTAGATCACGTGTTCCTTGGCGGCGTCTTCGCACAGCTCTCGCGCCGCGCGTTCGAGGGCCTTCTCATCCTGGAGTAGGCGGACGGTGATGTCGAACGTCTTGAGGTAGTCCTCGAGGGTCCCTCGCTTGGGCGGGATGACCTTCTTGCACGGGTCGAATCCCCGCGGAAACCGCCGATCTGGCGGGAGTCGTCTCGCGAGACTCCGGACGGTGCCAGGGCGCAAGGAGCCATCGAGGTGGACATGAAGCTCGATCTTGGGAAGCGAACGTAGCCAAGAATCCATGTGAATAATCTACCGCCTCGGACGTACGTTCAGCAAGCGAAGCCGCCTCGGATTCGACAGCCGCCCCTCACATCTTCGCCTGTGCAGAGGAGACTTTCTGAGCCAGTCGGTCGGTCGCACCCTTTCGGTCATCGATCTTGATGGAGACAGACACGCGGTTCGAGCTCTCCAAGAGACGGTCCCGGCAAGCCTTGATGACGGCCATGACATCGTCCCAGTCTCCCTCTAAGTTCGTCCCCATCGCATGATGTTCGCAGCTGACGCGTGATGCTTCGATGACCTTGAATGCCTCGGCCACCGCCGTGCTCAGACTCTCGCCCGCTCCGATCGGCACAATCGAGAACTCTGCGATCACGTTGTCCTCCTTCCCGTCAGGACGTCTGACTTGCGGAAACGCTGCTGCTACTCGCTTCGGGCGTAGGGTAGTTCGTAGTCGGCTTGCGCGCCGACGCCTTCGATCGTGATCGTTTGTGAGGAAGGATCGAGTGTAACAAGCGCCCACGACGCCGGAGAGCCCTGATCGACGAGCGCCTCGAAGGTGACGTAGTGGATTCCGGCAATGATGCTGTGGACGTTGTCGTGATCGTGACCCTGGAAGACAGCGATCACTTCCTCGTCGGCCTCGAGAACGGCTTGAACCTCCGCTTGGTTCGCAACGATCGGGCTGCCCCACTCCTCGAGGTACTCGTCGAGCATCTGGTGCACGAAGACGATCGTCGGCTGAGAGGACGCCGCTAGGTCTTCTCGGAGCCAGGCGATCTCTCGCTTGGGGACGAACCCCCCGACGCCCGTGAACGTGTGGGACAGATCCGTTCCGTCCTCGGCGAACTGCACGTCGAGGACGATGAAGTGGATCGCCCCGACGTCGAAGCTGTAGTAGGTTTCGCCGATAGAGACACGATCGAGGTATTCGTCCTTCGAGAGGTTGTAGACGTCGTGGTTCCCCAGAACGTGGTACCGCGGGCCATCGAACTTGGCGTAGAGGTCTTCGGTCCGGGCGAGGATGTCGGGAATGCGAGCCGGATCCCCGAGGTCACCGCCGAAGACGACCCATCCGTTGACGTAGTCGCCGAGCTGGATCACGAAGTCGGCGCCCCACGTATTCATCCCGTCGACGAACGCCGTGAGCCGCTCCTCGGTGTGCGTCATCCACTTCCCATCGAGCGGGGAATCGACGTCGTGGGCGTGCAGATCGGTGAACAGACCGAAACGGACGACGTCCAGGTCTTCCGCCGCGGCAGCGAAAAGCGGCAGGAGGACTAGACAGAGGAAGAGGATCGCAAGACGGCTGATGGGCCTACAAGGCTCCACCGCGGCTCGTTTCGGGCTCCGACAGGCCGTCAATACGTCAGCTCCAGATCATCTTGGAGTCCCGCGCCCTCGATCGTGATCGTCTGTGCCGCGGGATCAAGCGTGACCGCGGCCCACGTCGGCGGGGTCGGGTCCAGGTGATCGACCATCCCCGCGAACGTCACGTAGTGAATCCCGTCGATCAACGCGTAGTTGTTGTCGTGGTCGTGCCCCTGGAAGACGGCGATGACTCGCTCGGACCGGGCAAGGACGTCTCGCACTTCCAGATGATTCCAGACCGGGGGACCGCCGGCAGTGAGCGTGTAGTCGGCATCGAGAGGCTGATGGATGCTGACGACGGTGGGGCTGTCAGTGCTTGCGAGATCGTCTCGAAGCCAAGCGAGCTCAGGTTCGGGAATCGTTCCCTGGACCATCCAGCTGACGTGGCCGTAATCGACTCCGTCCTTGTTGTATTGAGCATCGAGGACGACGAAGTGATAGCCTCCGAGGTCGAAGCTGTAGTACGTCTGTTCGCCGCCCGTTCCCGCCAGGTACTCTTCCTTGGATAGGTCGTAGACGTCGTGGTTCCCGATGACGTGATGAATCGGGCCGTCGTAGGTGGACAGGATGGAGACCGCATCGTCAAGGATGGCCGGAATTCGCGCGGGGTCACCCAGATCATCGGGTCCCATTACGAAGACGCCGTTGACCAAGTCACCCAGTTCGATCACGACGTCCGCCGGCCACGCATTCATCGCGTCCACAAACGCGTGCATGCGTTCGGCGTAGTTGACCATGACCTTCGGACCGCCGAGCTCGAAGGGTGAGTCAGCATCGTGGGCGTGAATGTCCGTGACGATTCCGATCCGGACGAGATCAAGATCGGATGCCGTTGCTCCAAGACAGGCGATGCAGACGGCGCAGAGTACGACGATGTAGCGAAACGTGCGATGCATATCGACCTCCCGGAGTCGCGAGATTGCCGCCAGAGCCTAGCGAGCGTGGCTCCTGAGAGCAAGGCTTGAGTTCGCAAAGCCGCCCCGCTACGCTGCAAACCTCAAGAATAAGGTGGAGGGTACGGCATGACGGATCGCAGGCCGAAGGTCTACGTCTCCGGCGCGCTGAACGGCGCGGCGGACATCGAGAGATCGAAGCGTTTCTACGTACGGATTGGCGAGATCTGCGAGGCAGCAGGCTTCGAGGCGTATGTTCCCCACACCATGGGAACCGATCCGGTGGAGAACCCCGACGTTAAACCAGAGGAGGTCTATCGTCGCGACATGGGGGCGGTCAGTTCATCGGATCTCATCGTCGCGTACGTCGGAGAACCCTCTCTTGGCGTCGGAGCGGAGATCGAGCGCGCCGCCGCCCTCGGTATCGACGTGATCCTTCTCTACGAGGAAGGCCGCACCGTGAGCCGATTGATCCTCGGAAGCCCGAGCGTGCTAGGTTCGGTCAGAGAGAAGACGAGCGAACAGCTCCTTGATGGCCTTGCGGGTGCGCTTTCCGCTCGGAAGGCGACAGAGAAACTGTGACGCGAACGGACTTTGCCCCAAACACTGGACCACTCGAGGAGTGTCATCACGCACCTCGAGGCCCACGGCTGAAGCCGGCTGAGCCCTTATGGCTTCCGCGACGTGGCGTTGCTCACCATGACCGCGGCGATGCGCGCGAGAACGTCTGCATCGAGATCGCTCTCCCGCGCTAGAAGCTTGCGGAACGCAGCGAGAGCTTCTGTTCCGCATACGTCGCCAGATGAGAGCGACTTCGACACCTCTCGGTACTCTTCCGTCGCGACGAGATCGAATAGGCCGTAGTGGTCGACGTACTCGCCGGCAGATGCCAACGCGGATCCCGGCGAGGCCGCCCCCGCGCAGTGCTTCTGGAACAAGGGTCCCCACAGAGCTTTCTCCGTCTCGCCGTTCTCAGGGCTATCGGAAGCATGCGCTACGTTCAGCCCGCCGATGATGCCGAAGCGGCCGCGCATCGAAGATGGATCCGCCTGCTCCGGGAGCGTGGCTCCGAGGAGAGAACGGACCATCGCCACAACGCCTTTTCCCTCGATGATCGCAGCCACCACCGGCCCACTGCTCACGTAGTCCAGAAGCCACGCGTAGAAGAACTTGCCCTTGTGGATTGCGTAGTGTTTCTCAGCCAGGAACGATTTCGAAGGTGTCAACTGGCAGAAGACCTCCAAGCGGACGTCGAGGTCCAGCAGTTGAGAGACGACGGCTGCCCCGACGGCCCGCCTCGCGGTTGCGTCCGGCTTCAAGAAAAAGAGTGCTGCCTCGTTGCTCATGGATCACCTCACTGAACTTGTCTCGACGGGCCCACACCCTGCATCAACTGAGACCCTACCCTAAGGATGGTCTCAACGGGTTGCCCGATGATCGGCCAACATGGAGCCGAGAGATGATATCGACGCCGGATGGAGACGGCAAAACCACGCAAGCGGACCAAGATGCAGTCCCACAGTGATCTGGAAGGTAAGGACGACAGCTGGCCCGACGTGGGCTACTCAGCCTGTACTGCCCCGAGGCCGAGGCGAAAGGCCTCAAGGTTGGTCGCGATGACGTTCGAAGACTTGCCTGCGAAAACGGCCTCGATCCCGGCGATGAGGACGTCCTCGGACAGACCGAGGAACGGGACGCCGGCGCCGAGCATGACCATGTTGGCGGAACGGACCGTCCCCGCCGCCTCCGCGAGTTCGTTCGCGTCGATCAGGCGATGGTTCGGAATCTCCGAGATCTCGCCGAGGATCTTCGATGGGTCCGGATAGTCGGGGACGTTCTTGAACGGCGAGGAACTCGTCACGAGGGCACCGGAAGCTGAGAGGAACGGCACGTAGCGAAGAGCCTCCATCGGCTCCAGAGACAGGATCAAGTCGGCCGTTCCCACGCGGATCAGGTCGGAGTGGATCGGTCTATCGGCGTAGCGAACATGGCTTTGAACGACCCCGCCCCGCTGGGCCATCCCATGCACTTCGGCCTGCTTCAGATGAAGTCCCCGGCGACGGGCCGCTTCGCCGAGGACGGCCGCGATGCTGAGCAGACCCTGACCTCCGACGCCTGCGAGAATCACGTTGCGCATCACTCCGAACCCCCACTCTGCGGTAGGTCTCGCGGCTTCCGGCGCGCGGTCTGGATGCACTCCCGCTGAGCGATGACGACCGAAGGTCCCTCGTGCGCGATCTCCGCCGAGAGGATGGCAACATTCTCGGCATGCTTGTTCGGAAGGGGCTCGATCAGATGGATGTGGTCGGGACTGACGCCGAGCCCTGCGCAGATGGCGGCGAGACGGTTCTCGGCCGCCGAAGGCTGCCCGCCGGTCATGGCGACGGTTCCGTTGTCGACGATGATGACGGTGAGATCCGTCCCGTCGTTGACGCAGTCTAGAAGGCCCGTCATGCCGGAGTGGGTGAAGGTCGAATCCCCGATCAGGGCGAGGGCCGGGCGCAGGCCGGCGTCGGACGCGCCTCGTGCCATCGTGATCGATGCGCCCATCTCGACACACGTGTCGATCGCTTCGTACGGCGGGAGAGCACCGAGTGTGTAGCAGCCGATGTCCGAGAAGACGCGGCCCTGTTTGATCGACGCGAGCGCGCTCGTGATCGCGTGGCAGGTATCGGCGTGCGGACACCCTGGGCAGAGAGACGGAGGTCGCGCTGCGGGTGTCGAGGACGCGGGTCGTGAGGAAAGCGAACCGAGCCCGAGCGCGTCGGCGACGATCTGAGGATTCAGCTCTCCGGTTCGCGGCACGTCGCCCGTCAGCCGGCCGAGGATCCTCGGGTTCCCGCGTGCCGGGACCCCGCTCAGCTTGGCCTCGACGTACGGGTACCCGTCCTCGAACAGAACGACCCGATCGCAACGATCGACGAGGGGGGAGAGCATTGACTCCGGGACCGGGTACTGTCCGATCTTCAGGAGCGGGTGGGGGCAGTCGCCGTCGTAGACCTCCTGAACGTAGTTGAAGCCGATTCCGCACGCGATGATCCCCAGCGACGTATGGGCGCCGTCGTAGAACGCGTTGAATGGGCTCTCCTCGCTTTCGCGGACGAAATCCGGCAGACGGCGGATGAGGTCATCGTAGCTGTCTCTTGCGATCAGAGGGAGGAGGATGTAGCGCTTTGGGTCGGGAGGAGATGAGCGGTTGTTCTGCGCGCGCGAGCCATCGACGGAGACCGTCGCTCTGGAATGGGCAAGGCGCGTCGTCAGACGAATCATCACGGGGACGCGGTTCCTCTCGGAGAGGTCGAACGCGTGTGCAGGTGCCAGATACGCCTCCTGTTGATCGGCGGGCTCGATGCACGGGATGAGCGCGACATCGAGGAACAGACGGGAGTCCTGCTCGTTCTGGGAGGAGTGCATCGACGGGTCGTCGGCGACGGCGATGATCAGTCCGCCGTGGGCCCCGGCGATGGCGGCGTTGACGAACGGATCGGCGGCGACGTTGAGCCCGACCTGCTTCATGCTGGCCATTGCGCGCTTGCCTGCGTAGCTCATCCCAAGCGCCGCCTCGAGGGCCGTCTTCTCGTTGGCCGTCCAGCGACAATGGATCTCGCCGCGCTGGGATTCGGGCGAGCGGATGGCGTATTCGGTGATCTCTGTTGAAGGCGTTCCCGGATAGGCGTATGCGCCTGATAGACCCGCGTCGATAGCTCCTTGCGCGAGGGCTTCGTCGCCCAGCAGCAGGCGGATGGGCATGCAGTCCTCCTCTGAATCGTTCGGCTGAGACGACCCCGATCGGCGCGAAGAGGGTACGTCGATGCAAAAACGTCCGCAAGGGATGGGCGATTCGCCGGTTCGCAGACGCTGGAGGAAGAGTCGTCCACAAGGCGGCCCGAAAGCGAGATAACCGGTATCCTGTATGCGATCCAGGGTCTTGCTATCCTCCGAGGGCATGGATATACTGCGCACGAGTTCGGTTGATTCGCATCCAAGGGGGACACCGATATGGGACAAGCTAGAAGCATCTGCTTGGTGGGGCATTCTGGCTGTGGCAAGACGACGCTCGCGATCGCGCTGATGAAGAAAGCGGGTGTGAAGGAGCCGATCGAACTCGACGCTTCGCACGAGGAGAAGGAGCGCAAGTACACGATCGACATGGGTTTCGGAACCTACAGCGCGGATGGAGTCACCGTCACGCTTCTCGACACGCCTGGAAGTGACGAGTTCGTCGAGGAGATGTACAAGGGCGTGCCCGTTGCAGATTTGACCCTCTTGGTGGTGAACGCGGAAAAGGCCGTCGAAGTCGTGACCGAGCGAGCCTGGGAGATCACGGGAGGCGCCAAGCGCCCGCTGGCGATCCTCGTCAATCAGATGGACCGGGAGAACGCCAATTTCGCTCAAGCACTCGAGTCCATGCGTGAGCACTTCGAGGGGAAGCTCCTTCCGATCCAGCTTCCGATCCGCGATGGTGGAGACTTCTCTGGCATCGTGGATCTTGTTGGGAATCGTGCCGTTCTGTTCGCCGACAAGTCGAAGAAGGAGATCCCGGCGGAGCTTGCCGAGGAAGCTGAGGAAGCGCGAAGTCAACTGATCGAGGAGGTTTCTACGCTCAACGACGAGTTGATGATGAGATTCCTCGAAGACGAGCCGATCAGCGACGAAGAGCTCGCGTCGACGTTGGCGAAGGGCGTCGCGAGCGGAGAGCTGATACCTGTTCTGTGCAGTTCTGCGTCGGAGGAGAAGGGGCTCGATCTGTTGTCGAAGATGTTCGTGAGCCTCACGGCCGACGGGAGAGGCAACCCGGCCGGTCCAACGCGCGCCGTCGTTTTCAATCTTTCGACCGACCCGTATCTCGGTCGGCTGACCTACGTACGGGTACTCGATGGGAAGCTTCAGGAGGGCAAGCACCTCGTCGACGTTTCCTCCGGATCCCGTGTTGACGTACGCGATCTGTACGCCCTTGAGGGGACGAAGCAGAAGCGCGTTCCGGAGGCCGAGTCGGGCCAGATCGTGGCAATGGGAAAGCTCGACGACATCCCACTGCGGACGACGATCGCGGCGAGTCAAGAGGTGGAAGCGTTCGAGATGCCGGAGTTTCCGAAGCCGGTCTACTCCCGAGCGATCGTTCCGAAGAGCCAGGCTGACGTGGAGAAGATGAGCGAAGCGCTTCGGGATGTCGCGGGGACGAAGGCGACGATCGAGGTCGATCGCGATCCAGTCACACGGGAGATGATCGTCCACGGCATGGGAGACATCCATCTTTCCGTGTTCATCGAGCGTCTGAAGAATCGGCACAACGTCACTCTCGAAACGCATCAACCGCGGATCCCGTACAAGGAGACGATTCGGAAGAAGGCGGAGGCGAAGTATCGGCACAAGAAGCAGACCGGCGGACGCGGGCAGTTCGGCGAAGTCGAGCTGCGGATCGAGCCGTATTCAGATGGTGATGGCTACCAGTTCCTCGACCAGATCAAGGGAGCCTCGATTCCCGGACAGTACATCCCGGGGGTGGAGAAAGGGGTTCTCGAGGCGATGGAGGAGGGGAACCTGGCCAAGTATCCGGTGACGAACGTCTCCGTCGCCGTCTTCGACGGGAGTTACCATCCGGTCGACTCTTCCGAGCTGGCGTTCAAGCTGGCGGCACGACACGCGTTTCGAGACGCGTTCGATCAAGCGAGTCCCTGCCTGCTCGAGCCTGTGATGACCGTCGAGGTTCGTGTCCCCGAGGAATACACCGGCGACATCATCAGCGACCTGAACGGGCGACGTGGACGGATTCTCGGGATGGACCCCGCCGGCAAAGTGACCGTCGTTCACGCCGTGGCGCCGCTGATCGAGATGCAGAGCTACGCCCTCGACTTGAAGTCCCGAACTCAAGGGCGAGCGACCTTCCAGATGGACTTCCTCAAGTACAGCCAGGTGCCTGGGAACGTGCAGGACAAGATCATCGCGCAGGCACAACCCGAGGAATGAACGTCGAGCGCTACATGCAGCAGGGAGCGGTCACCGCGTTGCCGACCGCGTCTCTTTCCACGGTGCGCGAAGTCATGGAAGAGCACGGCTTTGGCCTTCTACTCGTTGCGTCCGAGGATGGGTGCCTCAAGGGCTTCGTAACGCGCGCCTCGCTCAAGGGGACCACCGACTGGGATGCTCCCGTCGAGCAGATCACCCATCCGGCTGTGTTCGCCGTCTCTCCCTGCGACACACTGGAGAAGGCAGCGTTGATCCTGTTGGAGAACCGACTCGTCCTGCTCCCCGTCACGACGGAGGACGGCCGACTCGTCGGCATCCTCACACAAGCGGAAGTTCTTCGCGGCCTTGCCGAGGGTCTCGGCATCGGTCTCGAAGGAACGCGGCTTAGCGTGAGACTTCGAGAGGACTCCGACGACATCTATCGCGTTCTCGAGCTCTTGCGGGCGCACGACGTCCGCCTGGTCAGCTTCGCCGCAGGGTCGAAGGACGGAACCCATCCTGAAGCGATCCTTCGGGTTCAGGGAATCGACGATCGGGTGAAGCTCTGCGAGGAACTAGAGGCACGTCTCCGCGAGAGCGAGAGCTGATGCACGAGCTCGTCGTAACGACCCAGTCGAAGGAAGAGCTGATCGACATCACCCCGCTCGTTCGCCGCGTTGTGGAAGGCCAAGAGGTCGCGAGTGGCGCTTGCGTCGTCTTCTCACCCCACACGACGGCCGGGATCACGATCAACGAGCACGCCGACCCGGCGGTTGCCGAGGACCTTCAAAGCGCGCTTTCGCATCTCGTCCCTGAGGACGTTTCGTGGCGACATCTCGAAGGGAACTCGCCCGCGCACGTCAAGGCCTCGCTGATCGGGTCGAGCGCCTTCGTTGGCGTAGAGAACGGGAAGCTGGCGTTGGGAACATGGCAGGGGATCTTTCTCTGTGAGTTCGACGGGCCAAGAACGCGCAAGGTGTGGATCAAGACGCTGTCCTAGATCGTCAGTTCTCAGCCCCTCCAAGCGTAGGCCGTGAGACGTCGACAGGCGAGGCGAAAGGTCCTCTCTCACGGCTCCGGACAAGGCCAACCTCAAGCGAACGGTCGCCTCGAAAGGAGACACGTGCGTTCCCCCGAGACCGGCCTCCTGAGGAAGAGCGACCAGCGCGTTGGCTACAAGGCGCTGACAGCTTCTCCTAGCTTAGCACGGGCCGCCATGGACGATCATCTCCAGGCCCGCGGCGTCTTCCTGGCCTCGCGGGTCGCGCGCCTTGTAGATGATTCGCAAGACACCGAGCGCAGCGCCGGCAGGCTGAGGAGCATCTGGCCTGGGCGTTGGTACGCAGCCATCCATGTTGGGCACGATCGGATAGGGCGGCTCATCATTGGTGCGCCCGACGAAGCTGTAGACGACAGCATTCTGCTCCGTCGGTGAGTTTGGGTCGCGCCGATCCCGGTAGTAGACGGGGAAGAAGTCGTTCGGAAGCCAACGACGGTCGACTCGCTCCCCCCGCGAGCTGTAGACGGCGTAATGAACGGTCTTAGCGTCTCTGTCCGGCCTGGTGACCTCGAACCAGAACTCGAGGAGCTCGTTGTCCGGATCGTACACGCCTGATTCGCTCGTCGGGGCTCCACCAGCATCGCACCCGTGCTTTCGGTAGCGGGCGTCGATCAAGAGGCGCTCACCCCACTCGGCGTTTCCGACCACGAACGGTTCGAGTGCTTCGGGGGGCGCGTTCAAGGTTGCCGGAGGTCCGGTTATCTCGGTCTTCTCCTTCTGTAGCGTTGTCTCGCCTCCCGTGGTCCCCTTCGAGCCTCGGCGGATGACGAACACGTAGAACCCGATGATGAGGATCGTGAGGATCGCGACCGTCGTGAGATGGAGTGACTCCTCCATCATGTGCCTCCTCTTCGCGCCCGGCAGTAAAGTCGGGCGTACCTCGTGCCTGACTCACGCGGGCCTGGTGCGAGCTCTGCCGCGCCTACGATCCGTGAGTCGGAGCGAACGACAAACCAGCTAGCTACACATCCTTCACGAGCACGCTACCAGTGAAAAGCACACAAGCAAGGCGGAGATCTCAGAGAGAAGAATCAGAAGAGCGTGGTGGACCTCGGAATGGCAGAAGCCTCGCCCCGGAAGTGATCCGAGAGGGATTCCGCGGCCTGCTCGGTTCCAAGGGCGCTGCCAAGGCTCTGCAGGACGTCATTTCTTCGTCTGAAGCGCCTGGATGAACCGCGGCTGAAACGGGCCGATCGCTGTTCTTGACCGGGATAGGGGGCGTTGATACAATCCGTCGCGGTTCGAGCAAGCTGCCAGCGTAGCTCAATCGGCAGAGCAACTGATTTGTAATCAGTAGGTTGCCAGTTCGACTCTGGCCGCTGGCTCTTCGTTGCTGTTCCGGAGGGGTACCGAAGTGGCCAAACGGGGCGGACTGTAAATCCGTTGGCGGACGCCTACGGGGGTTCGAATCCCTCCCCCTCCAGTTGGAAGGGCTCTTGGTTTGGGGTACACTCCGGCATTGCGGAGTTCGAAGCGCCCGTGTAGCTCAGGAGGTAGAGCACCCCCTTGGTAAGGGGGAGGTCGTCGGTTCGACTCCGATCGCGGGCTGACGCTCGCGGCGGACGTGATTCTATTCCGAAGATAAGCCTACGTCGCGCGATAGTTGTGAAGGAGGTTGGAGGAGATGGCGAAGGAAGCGTTTGTGAGGGACAAGCCTCACCTGAACATTGGCACGATCGGGCACATCGATCATGGGAAAACGACGCTGACATCGGCGATCACCAAGGTCCTTGCGACGCAAGGTAAGGCGCAGGCGATGGCGTTCGAGGACATCGACAATGCGCCTGAAGAGAAGGCGCGGGGAATCACGATCAACGTGCGTCACGTCGAGTACCAGACCGACAATCGTCACTACGCGCACATCGATTGCCCAGGCCACGCCGACTACATCAAGAACATGATCACCGGCGCCGCCCAGATGGACGGCGCGATTCTCGTTGTGGCGGCCGATGACGGACCGATGCCGCAGACGCGAGAGCACGTGTTGCTGGCGAAGCAGGTAAACGTGCCGGCGATGGTCGTCTACTTGAACAAGGTGGACATGGTCGACGATCCCGAACTGATCGACCTGATCGAGATGGAGATTCGTGAACTCCTCTCGGAGTACGAGTTCCCGGGCGACGAGATCCCGATCATCCGAGGTTCTGCTTTGAAGGCAATGGAGCACGGCGACGAAGGCGGCCATGCGGACGCCGAGTCCATCATCGAGCTGATGAAGGCGGTCGACGACTACATCCCGCTTCCGGATCGGGAAGAGGACAAGCCGTTCCTGATGCCGGTCGAGGACATCTTCTCGATCAAGGGCCGCGGGACGGTCGCGACCGGTCGTGTCGAGCGAGGCAAGATCACACCTGGAATGGAGATCGAGATCGTCGGTGTGCACGACGAAGTCGAGAAGACCGTCGCGACGAGTCTTGAGATGTTCAACAAGATCCTCGACTACGCGATCGCCGGAGACAATGTGGGGATCCTGCTTCGCGGTGTCGACAAGGACGACATCGAGCGTGGGCAGGTCATCGCTGCGCCGAAGTCGATTACGCCGCACACTAAGTTCGTGGGCGAAATCTACGTGCTGACGAAGGACGAGGGCGGACGTCACAAGCCGTTCTTCTCGGGGTACAGGCCGCAGTTCTTCTTCCGTACGACCGACATCACCGGAACGATGATGCTCCCCGAGGGCGTGGAGATGGTCATGCCTGGCGACCACGTCAGTATCAACGGCGAGCTCATCCATCCGATCGCGATGGACGAAGGTCTTCGGTTCGCGGTCCGCGAGGGCGGGAAGACGATCGCTTCGGGCGTCGTCACCAAGATCAGCGAGTAGTAGCGAGGGGATGCACGTTGGCCAAGAAGAGTGAAGCGGTCGTTCACGTCACCCTCGCTTGCGGCGAGTGCGGACGGCGCAACTACCACACGAAGAAGAACAAGAACAACACGCGTGAGAAGCTGCAGTTGAGCAAGTACTGCAAGTGGGATCGCAAGCACACGCCACACAAGGAGGTCTAGCACCGTAGCTAGACGGACCATAGGCCCTTAGCTCAACTGGAAGAGCGTCCGACTCCAAATCGGAAGGCTGGGGGTTCAAGTCCTCCAGGGCCTGCATGAAAGAAGATCGGCTTCCGAGGAGACGCTAAGGAATGATCGAACGAGTGACGAACTACCTCAAGGGCGTGCGTGCGGAGGTTTCGCGCGTGAGTTGGCCGACGCGCAACGAAGTGATCTCGCTGACCGCGCTCATTCTCCTTCTCGTGACCATCGTGACACTCTACATCTGGGGCGTCGACGGAGTCATCGGGACGATACTGAGGGTCTTCGTTCGACCCGGCTAGACAACCGCCATGCGACTGAAGAAATGGTACGCCATCCAGACTTACGCTGGCTCTGAGTTGAAGGTCAAGGAAGACCTCAACGAGCGTGTTCGTCGTCGCGAGTGGGAGCAATCTCTGGAGCGCTTCACCGTCGAGGAAGAAGAAACGTACTTCCTCGTGCCGGTGGAGGAAGTCATCACGTCACGGAGCCGCCGCGGGGCAGGTGCCGAGTATCGGATTCCCTACGACTACGATCTGGTGGCAAAGCCGAATGAGCGGATCGCGCGCGGTGACGTGATCGCGAGGAAGCCCGTGCGTCACATGGAGGACGATGCCGTCGTTGTGGACGTGGAACCTCTTCAGCGAGTGATCGTCGAAATGACCAACCGAAATGAGGAAGTCTATCTCGTTCCGATGGACAAGCGCATTCGGCGGGACATCCGCGTTGGCGAGAAGATTCGAAACGGGGTTCCGCTGACGTCGGACAGCGACGAGCGCTTCCTCGTTGGGAACCGCGGGGCGATCGTGCTGCGTGACAAGGTCCGTCGAGTCACCTTCGAGCACGCTGACGGCAAAGAGAAGAAGCGACTCATCCCTGAGAAAGTGATCGTTCGAATCCGGAACGGCCTGAAGCTGAAACAGGGGGACCCGATCGAGGCGGAGGCTCACATTGGGAGTCGCGCGTCCGGTCTCCTCAAGGTCAAGGAGTACAAGGACAAGCGCGTCGTGACGATTCAGAGAATCGAGAAACGCCGCCTCTTCCCAGGCTACGTCTTCGGACGGATGGGCCTCGAGGAAGAAGAGATGATGGAGCTGATCGACGGCATCAAGGGAGCGGTTCGCTATGTCGGCTCTCGCTACAAGCCGATGCCGATTGAGGGTCCCGAGATGAAGCTGATCAAGCGCAAGGCGGGGCTCCTCGCGATCCCTGTGGCGGCAGCCGCCGGGGCGGCGTCTCACGAGCCGAAGATCGAGATCGACTTCACCGTTGGCGAGGTCGTCGAGATCGTCGAGGGTCCGTTTGCCGACTTCACCGGCGAGATCAAAGAGATCGACAAGGAAGCCGAAGAAGTGTCGGTGATGGTCAAGATCTTCGGGCGGGAAACGCCCGTACGGTTGGGTTTCGAAGGAATAGAAAAGCTCTAAGCACTGCAAACTCGCAGGGGAGGAGGAACGTATGGCGAAGACCATTATCGCGAAGATCAGCCTGCACATTCCTGCAGGTCGAGCGACGCCGGCACCTCCGGTTGGACCCGCTTTAGGTGAGCACAAGCTCAACATCATGGACTTCTGCAAGAAGTTCAACGATGCGACGAAGGGCGAGACCCCAGGGACGATCATCCCGGTCGTCATCTCAGTCTACTTGAGGGGGAACTACGACTTCATCCTGAAGCAGCCGCCGGCAGCGGAGCTGATCAAGATGGCGGCGGGGATAGAATCCGGATCGGCCGAGCCGAACCGAATGAAGGTCGCCAAGATTACGAGAGAGCAGGTTCGACGCATCGCGGAGCGGAAGCTCCCTGACCTCAATACGTACAAGCTTGAGTCGGCGATGCGCATCATCGAGGGAACCGCCTTGAACATGGGCGTTGAGGTGGTGGAGGCATGAGGCGAAGCAGGAGATACCAGAGCGTAGCTTCGCTCGTTGAGCCTCGATCCACGTACGGATTCGATGACGCGATCGAGAAGCTGAAATCCGGAGCGAACGCCGGCTTCGACGAAACGGTCGAGATATCGCTCGTTCTCGGGATCAATGCAAGCCAGGTGGCAGTACGAGGAACCTGCAACCTGCCGCACGGCACGGGGAAGACGATCTCCATTCTCGCCTTCGCCAAGGGAGGGAGCATTTCCGAGGCCGAGGCCGCAGGCGCCGATTTCGTCGGCGGTGAGGATCTGGCCAAGAGGATCCAGGAGGGCTGGTTCGAGTTCGACAAGGTCGTCGCTACGCCGGATATGATGCCCGTTGTCGGGAAGCTCGGGAAAATTCTCGGCCCTCGTGGGCTCATGCCGAGTCCGAAGACCGGTACGGTCACCAAGGACATCGGAGGGGTCATTGCGGAGCTCAAGAAGGGGATGGTCGAGTTTCGGGCCGATCGCTTTGGCGTGGTTCACACGGTCTTCGGCAAGGCGTCGTTCGAGACGGAAGCGTTGAAAGAGAACCTTGTCGCTGTCTTGATCAGTGTCGCGGAGCGGAAGCCTGAAGAGGGCGTCAAGGGGCGGTACGTCAAGAAGGTTTCGATTGCTTCGACGATGGGGCCTGGCATCACGCTGGATCAGAACGAGATCAACGAGACCGTCGAGGCCGTGGGCTAGGAGACGAGATGCCGACGCAACTGAAGATTGATGAAGTCGAGTGGCTGAAGGACAAGTTCGAGAGCGCGATCTCGTTGGTTCTGGCCGACTACCGTGGCTTAACGGCCGACGAAATGGTCGAGCTTCGCGAGAAGTTCAGCAAGCAGGGACTCGAGTACCGTGTCGTCAAGGACACGCTGGCGCGAATCGCGGCGAACGAGGCCGGAATCGATGGCCTGGCGGACATGTTCAACGGTCCGATCTCCATTGCATTCGGGTGCGAGGATCCCGCTGTTCCCTTCAAGCTGAGTGAGGAGTGTCGCAAGACCTACGCCCCGAACTACGAGCTGAGAGGGGGCATCTTTGAGGGAGCCCTCGTGCAGGAAGCCGAGGTGAGGAAGTACGCACTTCTTCCGTCTCGTGAAGAGCTGCTGGCGAGGCTTGCCATGTTGCTCTCAAGTCCAATGCGAGCCCTCGCGGTGATGCTTCAAGCGAAGATCCGCGAGCTGGCAAGCGTATTGAGTGAAGTCAAGATACAACGCGAACAGCAGAAAGAGGAGGCATAAGCGATGGCGAAAGAAGACATCCTTCAGCAGATAGAGGAGATGTCGGTCAAGGATCTGGCCGAGCTCGTCGAAGCGATCGAGGAGCGGTTCAACGTGTCTGCGGCGATGGCCGCACCGGTCGCAGTGGCGGTGGCCCCCGAGGCCGACGCGGAGGTTGCCGCTGAGACGCTCAAGGTCGTCATGACCAGCGCCGGCCAGAAGAAGATCCAGGTGATCAAGGAGATCAAGGAGATCACCGGCAAGGGCCTGAAAGAATGCAAAGAGCTGGCAGACAGTCTCCCGGCGACGATCAAGGAAGACGTCGGTATGGACGAGGCGACGAGCATCAAGGAGAAGCTAGAGGTGGCCGGAGCTGATATCGAGCTGCAGTAGACCATATCTGACGCGTAACGTCTGCGAGTCGCCGTCGAACGTTTGCCTCGAGGTGCAAAGGCACCTCGGGGTGTACGTTCTTTCGAAGGGGAGAAGATGAGGCATCGAGAACGAAGATCATACGGACGCATCCAAGAGATCCTTCCCCCACCGTATCTGTTGAAGGATGTTCGTGAGTCGTTTGCACGCTTCGTGGAAAGAGGGATACCACGTGCGTTTGAGGACATCACACCGATTGAGGGGCACGGGAAAGACAAGCTGACGCTCGAACTCATCGATCCCTATTTGGGCGAGTCAAGGAACAGCGAACTCGAGTGCAAGGACAAGGACCTCACGTTCTCACGCCCGTTGCGGGTTACGGCGATCCTGAAACAGGATGGGAAGGTCCTCCAGACGACCGAGCTGTACATCGGGGACTTCCCGATGATCACCGGAAGAGGAACGTTCATCATCAACGGGTCGGAGAACGCGCTCGTCAACGAGCTGACCCGTGCGCCCGGTGTCTACATCACGCAAGAAGAGCCACAACTGTACAAGGGACACGTCCTCCCTGAGCTTGGCGCGTGGCTTGAGATCCTCCTGGACACGAAACGGAGAACCCTCCGCGCGAACCTTGATCGAAAAGGAAAAGTCGTCGCGACGACGCTGCTGAAGGCGCTCGGGTTCGACGAGAAGAGGATCTGTCGTTTCTACAGCTTCGAGGTTGCGCCGGTGACGGCCGAGCGACTTGAACCCTACGTCGGACACCTGGTCGCAATGGAGATTGAGGGCAAGAAGGATGAGGAGCCGCTGATCTTGTT
>JBARQW010000057.1:0-4531 GCA_049643905.1 Bipolaricaulia bacterium | reverse complement strand
GATCGCCGACTTCGACATCGCCCAGCACGAGCTCCTCGGCCACAAGCTGAGCCGTCTCGCGGCCGGCGGCGAGGAGGATCGGGACTCCCGCACGGTGACCCTTCTCGAGCAGATGTAGGTTGGTCAGTGACTGATCGATCCGATCGCCGAGTGCCCCGAACAGAATGATCCTCGCCGGGCTCCTGCGCAAGGCGTGGTCGACTGCGAGGTCAAGATCGGTCCAGTTCTTGTCGCAGGGAAAGGCGGAGACAACAGGTGATGCGGCATCGATCAGTCGCCGGCGTTCCGGCTCGAGGATCGAATCGAGATCCCCCACGACCTCGTCGACGTGAACACCGTGCGCGAGAGCCTTGGGGTATCCCCCGTCGGCCGCGATGACGTGATCGGAAGAAGCAAGAAGGGATCGGAGTCGCTCGCTCCCCGTCCAGTCGCCGTTTGCTAGGATCAACACCGTTTCTCTCGCCATAGTGATGCGGAGAGGCAGGTGATCGAACAGATCCCATAAGAAACATCCCGGGCTCCGTGGGAGCTACCGGGATCCATCCTCAGTCCCTGCGCTGGCATTACCCAGATCAGGTTCAGTGGGTCGAGGTTTCCCTCCTCTCAGCCCAGCCTCCTGAGCTCCCCGCAGACGGAGCGTACACGACGTCGCGTACAGCTACAAGAGCTGCACACTTACACCCCGTTCCTTCCGTGCTTCCGATGGGTCAAGTACCTTCGAGGGGCCCAACGAGACGTGGGGAATCCAATGTCGCGCGGCAACAAGGCAGCTATCGCGGAGCTTTGCTCCGCTGACCCGCGCTCCCTGAGGCAGCGCCACTTGGTCGCGTATTCCGGAAGACGGACGCCCTGGCGAGACGCGAAGTTATCGCGGTTTCCCGCCTTCCGTAGCACACGATGACGCATCTCGGAGGTGCCTGTGCTACTCGGGGATGAAGCTTGTGTCGCCGTCGATGCCGGCGACGGTGTGGGCGATCAGCTTCGACGCGTTCTCGACGTCATCCAGATGAACGAGTTCACACGGACTGTGCATGTAGCGATTGGGAATCCCCAGGACAGCAGCCGCGTTCCCCGCACCGACGACCTGCATTCGCCCACCGTCGGTCGGAGTGACGCGTGGGTACCCTTCCACCTGAATCGGGATGTCGTTCGCCTTGCCCGCCTCGATCAACCTACGGAACAGTTCCGGATTGATGTTCGGCCCGCGTGTCACCTGAGGCCCCTTTCCGAGCGACAGCTCGCCGTGCTTGATCTTTGCGTCGTTCATGCTTGGCGTGTCGGTCGCCTGGCCGACGTCGACGGCGATGGTCACCGCGGGGTCGAGGCCGAACGCACCGACCGTGGCGCCTCGGGCGCCGATTTCCTCTTGTGTTGTGGCGACAGCGTACACGGCGGCCTTCGGGTTCATCGTCGAGAGTTGGCGCAGTGCCTCGAGCACGACGAACGCACCGATCCGATCGTCCAGTGCGCGCGCGACCACCGTGCCATTGCGCACCTCGGCGAAACCGTAGTCGACGACGGCCGGGTCCCCGATCTCCACGAGCGACAATGCCTCTTCCTTGTCCTTAACGCAGATGTCGATCCAGAGGTCCTCGATCTTGACGACCTTCTTGCGGTCTTCCGGTGTCATGACGTGAATCGCCTTGCGTCCGATCAGGCCGAGGATGTCGCTGTCCTTGGTGCGAATACGCACACGCTGTCCGGGAAGAACTTGCGGATCCCAGCCGCCGAGCGTCTGGAACGACAAAAAGCCCTGGTCGTCGACGTAGGTGATCATCAGGCCGATCTCATCGACGTGTCCGGTGAGCACGATCTTCGGACTGCCGGCTTCGTTGATCACGGCGAACGTGTTCCCGAGAACATCCTTCCACGTGCGCTCGGCAAACAAGTCTGCCTCGGCCTTCCAGACGGCGGAAGCCTCCTCCTCAAACCCTGTCGGGCACATCGTGCCCATGAAACGCTCCAGGAACTCGATCCGCTCTTTCTCCACGCTCATCCTCCCTCAATGCCTTGCATGCTGGTTCTACAGTCTACTCAAGCCGCGGAACTGCCTCCACCATGACGGGCCCGCGATGACGCACACCGACCCATTCCGACGGTCCGTTGAATATCAAAACCGGGCTTCGATATACTGAACGGTCGATGGACGACCTCGGAGCACGACTGCGTGAAGCGCGAACCCGACGCGGATGGACGCTCGAAACGCTGTCCGGTCACTGCGGACTCTCAACCGGATTCCTCTCTCAGGTGGAACGCGGTCTCTCAACCTTGTCCATCGTCTCGCTCGCGGCGATCTGCCGCGCCCTCGATCTCCCGATCGGCGACCTGTTCGTGGCGAGCGGCCCGCTCGACAGAGCCGCTTCACCTGTGACTGCGGGAGCTGATCAGCTTCAGATACAGATCGGAGATTCCCCGATCGCGTATCGATACCTGTCGGGCCAACTTCCGGAAGAACCGATCAAGGAGCTGCTGATTGCCGAGCTTCCTCCAGGTTTTCGCCAGGACGACTCGACGCACGAAGGCCAGGAGCTTGGCTACGTCCTGGAGGGTCGGCTGACGCTCGTTCTCCACGAAGACGAGCATGAACTGGCGACCGGCGATAGCTACCGGATCGAGGCCTCCGAGGCCCATGGATACCGCACGCGGCCGGAGGTCGGGGCCAAGGTCCTGATGGCGGTCACCCAACGATTCATCGAGCCTTCACCGAAGGGAACCTAGCGAGCATGTCACGCATCGACAACCACCCGATCGTTCACCCCGAGCATGGGGAGCCGCTCGTCTTCCTCTTCGAAGGGAGAGAGCTGCCCGCGTTCGCCGGCGAGGTCATCTCCTCGGCCCTGTTTGCGAACGGGATCAGGATCTTCGGACACCATCCGCGCGACGGCTCGCCGCAGGGGATCTTCTGTGCCAACGGCCAATGCTCGCAGTGTATGGTTCTCGCGAACGGACACCCGGTGAAGGCATGTATGACGCCGCTTGCGGCGGGGATGTCCGTCGAGCCGCTCGATCGGCTTCCGGAGCTTCCGCCGGTCGATGCCGTTCCAGGAATGAACGAGACGAAGGTTGTCTCGATCCCCGTTCTCATCCTCGGCGGAGGCCCGGCCGGGATGTCTGCGGCGATCGAGCTCGGTCGGCGTGGCGTTGAGGCGATTCTCATCGACGACAAGGATCGTCTCGGCGGCAAGCTCGTGCTTCAGACACACAGGTTCTTCGGATCGATCGACGCCGTCTATGCGGGAACGCGCGGCATCGACATCGGAGCACGCCTCTCTGCGGAGATCGAGGCTCTCGACTCGATCGACGTCTGGCTGAACACCACCGCCCTCGCCGTGTTCAGCGACCGGCGCGTTGGCGTGCTGCGAAGCGGCCGCTACGTTCTCGTCGAGCCGGAGATCATCTTGGTCGCCGCCGGAGCACGCGAGAAGTCGCTCGTCTTCCAGGGGAACACCCTCCCCGGAGTCTATGGCGCTGGAGCCTTTCAGACGCTGGTCAATCGCGATCTGGTACGCGCCGCCGACCGCCTCTTCATCGTGGGCGGCGGGAATGTCGGGCTCATCGCCGGGTATCACGCCCTTCAGGCAGGGATCGACGTGGTCGGCCTGGTCGAGGCGCTGCCGGAGTGCGGCGGCTACAAGGTGCATCGGGACAAACTCGCAAGGATGGGCGTTCCGATCTACACCTCTCACACGGTTCTGAGCGCCAACGGTGAAGATCACGTGGAATCGGTCACCGTCGCGCGGATCGACGAAGCCTTCCAGCCGATCCCTGGCGGCGCGCGGACGTACGCCTGCGACACCGTCCTGATCGCCGTTGGGCTCGATCCTGTGGATGAATTCCTTCGTGCGGCCAGCGAATACGGGCTGCGTGCGTTCGCTGCCGGCGACGCTGAAGAGATCGCAGAAGCGTCGGCCGCCATCTTCTCGGGGAAGATCAAGGGGCTCGAGATCGCCCGGGAATTGGGCATGAGCGATGCGCCTGTCCCGGAGGACTGGGTTCGAATGGGCGAGCTCCTCAAGTCCAAACCGGGTGTGACGATCGACCGATCCACGATCGACTCGCATCTGGAGACTTCCCGGGAGATTCGCCTCAACGAATCTCCTGAGGAACACGCCTCCTCAGGAGGCGTTGTTCCCGTGCTCCATTGCTCGCAGGAGATTCCGTGCAATCCGTGCGCGTCGGTCTGTCCTCAGGGACTGATCCACATTGACGAAAGCGATATCCGAAGCTTGCCCGAGTTCCTCGGGACGCAGGTTGGGAAGGCCTGCGTGGGATGCGAACGGTGCGTCGTCGTCTGTCCGGGACTCGCGATCACGCTCGTCGATCGGCGAGAGAGCGTCGAGGAGCCGTTGGTCACGATTCCGTTTGAGTTTGGAGCTCAGCGCCTCGCGGTCGGCGACGAGGTGAGTGTTCTCGACGTGGTCGGGAACAGGCTCGGCGACGTTCGCGTCGCTGATCTCAAGGTGATTGAAGCCAACGACAGGACCGTCCTCGTGAAGGTACGAGCCCCAAGCGCGGTTGCCGAACGCATTGC
>JBARQW010000056.1:0-2355 GCA_049643905.1 Bipolaricaulia bacterium | reverse complement strand
TCCCCGGCGTCGGACGCCTTGGCATGACGGGACTCCAGCTGCTCGAAGCGGTTGACGCCGACGCTCTCTGCGAGGCCTCTCCCGTCCACATCGAAGCGGGGGCTGAACCCGGCCTATCGCACATTCGAACTGCGCTAGAGCGCGGAATGCACGTCGTGACACCGAACAAGGGACCGATCGTCCTGGCGCATCGGGAACTCGTCGCGCTCGCCAGAGAACACGGCGTCATGCTTCGCTTCGACGGAACCGTGGCCGGCGGCCTCCCGGCCCTGGCCCTAGGAGCGCGCGATCTTCGAGGGGCCGTGATCCACAGGATCGAGGCCGTCCCGAACCTGACGACCGGCTTCGTTCTCGATCTGCTTGCCGGCGGTGCCACGATGGAAGCGGCGATCGAGCAAGCGGCGGAGACAGGAGCTCTCGAGGCAGATCCCAATTGGGATCTGGATGGGTGGGACGCCGCGGCGAAGCTCGTGATCCTCGCCAAAGCGGTGTTGGGCGTCGACGCTTCCCTCGAGGACGTCCATCTGGAGGGAATCAGGAACGTCGACGTCGACTCGATTCGGCATGCGGGCGCTGAAGGGCGTCTCGTTCGCCTGGTCGCGATCGCAGAGCGCCTTGAGGACGGGACCTACGATTTTCGCGTCGCGCCGACCGAGCTCCCGGCGGGTCATCCGCTCGGTCACCTTGGCGAGAACGAGATGGGGATCGTCTACGAGACCGACATCTACGGCACGATCACGGCGATCATCGACGAGCCGACCCCGCTTCCGTCGGCCGCGACGATGCTCCGCGACCTCCTCGACATCTACGGGTAGGCGGCGAATCCAGCTACCGCTTGAGTGCGAGCTACGTGTTCGGAAACCAGGACCTTCTGCCGTTTACCTCAGGCACCGGTGGCCCCATCTGCACCGACGACGTCTGCTTCGTGCCCTAGCATGTCCAGTCTCGGAATAGTGTTGACACTTCAGGCCTCCTCATGACGTTGTTCGCGCACTGCACCCCAGAAGATCTCAGCGGGCGTCCGTCCCTTGGTTCGGTAGCCTTGATGCGGCCGCTGGAAGTTGTAGAACTGGATGAATGAACCCAGTGATGCCTGAAGCTGTTGGCGACGCCGGAAGTACCGACGGCGAAACGCAATCCGCCAGTGCTCGTGCAGGATCGTGCCCTGCAACCGTTCGACGAATCCGTTGGTCCACGCATGACGTGGCTTGGTGCGGGTGTGCCTCACGTTGAGTTCCCGACACGCCTGATCGAACTGGGCTTTGAACTCGCTACCTCCATCGGTGAGCACTCGCCACAGCTTCCATCCTGCCTTCTCCACCTCCACCGCGACGACATCCCGCAGGAACGAAGCTGCTTCTGCTGCATTGTTCACCGGGACAACCTTCGCCATCGCATACGAACTGGCCGCATCACACGCCGTCAGCTGCCACAGCTTCCCTACACCCTTGAGGTTCCCGATGTAGAAGGTGTCGATGCAGACAAGCTCTCCAGGCCTCTCTGCCTGCACGTGCCTAACCTTGCGCTCTGAGAGATTCCGGCGTGTTCGCTCGGTTACAAGCCCGGCGTGTTTGGCGCTGTGCATCTCGAGAACAAGGAACCGCTGGGCTCGCGTTCCCAACCCCAGCCGGTGTAGCGCTCTCCAGATGGTGCTTTGTGAGATGAGGATGCCCTCTTGCTGAAGCTGCAAGCTCAGACGTCCGGGACCCCAACCAGGCCACGTCAGCGCCATTGCGATGATCTTGCGTTCCTTGGTCGAGTCCAGCGCAGGTCGTCGTCCCGGGCGTGCTGCGGTTCGTCGTGGATGCAGTCCGTCCATTCCGTAGAGCGTGAATCGCTTTCTCCAGCGGTAGTAGAGCGTTCGCGAGATCCCGGCCTCACGGCATGCAGCGCTGACGTTGCCCAGTTCCTCAGCTCGTTGCAGGACATGGAGTCGGAAAGCGTGTACCTTGTCTTCGAGGGTCATCGGTAGTCCTCCCAGGTGGTGTTGAGACTTCCTGGTGATTCTGCTCTGGTGACCCTCTTTCTTCCTCCTACCTCAACCCCCCACCTGTAAACAGTACCGTGAAACTCGACAGCCTAGTGGAGATGAGGACGATCGGCCGCCTGCCTAACTGGCGTATGCAGCCGACGAGCTTGGGTGTCACGGTGTCTGCAAGGGGGGCGCCGCTTCGCGTCGCCAGCACACCTCGCGCCACCCTTAACGCTCGCGGCTGATACGCGGTCCGTTAGGTAAGTCATGAAGATGACGGAAATGAATATGGAATGGGTTTCAGAACCCATCAAGCCCGTTGTCTCGACCATCGATCCGAGTGCCATGGCAATCGGTGGCCCAGGCTTGCCCCGCGAGTTCGT
>JBARQW010000055.1:0-9727 GCA_049643905.1 Bipolaricaulia bacterium | reverse complement strand
TGTTGCTGGTTCCTGAACGAACTCAAAGACTACGACTATCACGAGGCAATCATCGAATCGAACTACGTCGCTCAGCACGACACCGAGCGCTGCGCCGGATGCGGCCTTTGCATCGATCGATGCCACTTCGACGCGTGGAAATCCAATGGAGCCGGAAAGCCCCACCTCGCCGTCGAGAAGTGTTTCGGCTGCGGCGTGTGCGTCACCACATGTCCTTCCGACGCGATTTCGCTCGTCGAGCGTCCGACGTCGTGAAGCGGGAGCCGGCGCACCTCGCTTGCGCGGGAGCCGCCGTTCTCATTGTGCTTTGTGCGATGTCTGTGTGCGCGGAAATCGCCACGGCGTCCGCTCCGGTCCTGCTCGTCTACGGATTCCAGCCGCTTCCGGGCTTCTATCCCCCGCAGTTGTGGGAGGGGATCGCCGAGGGGCTGAGCGGAAGGAGCCTCGCCGACGTGGAGAGAGTCTGGCTCGACGCGTTCCACACCCTCTATCGCCTCCCCTCGATCGACGCGGCGCATCGCGATGTCTACATCAGTGACTACGCGATGCTCTACGAACCGACGGTTCGCGATCTCCGCCTCTACGCCGAACGCCTCTCCGAAGAGATCTCGTGGATCACGGGAACTGAAAGCGCCGCCCAGCTCGAGCTCGTGGCATTCAGTATGGGGGCACTGGTCGCCCGCTCCTACATCGAGGCCGACGACTTCGATCTTCTCGTCGGGACGCCAGACTTCGATGACTACGGCACCGAGTATCGAGGTGACGTCAAGACGTTGATCACGATTGCCGCGCCTCATCATGGCGCGGAGTTCGCGGCGATCGGGCCGTGGTTCGGCCCGCTTCCTCGGCAACTCGATCCGGAGAGTCCGTTTCTCAGTCTCCTCAATCAGGGAGAAGGAGAGGAGACGACGGCCTTGCACCCCGACATCCGTTATGTATCGATGGCCGGGCAGAGCTGCTTCGGATTCGGCTGCTCGATCCGCAGCGACGTCGACGCGTGTCGGAGGGAGTGTGTGGAGGAAGGACTCGACTGGGCGGGCCACGATGTCGTCATCCTGATGTCATCGGCCTACCTACCGGGGGCGGAGAACATCGCCTGCATCGGATTCGATCACATCAGTATGCGAACCCATCCGGCGACGAGTCAGGCGGTCGTCGAGCTCCTGAATGCGGATCCGGTCTTCAGCATGATCTATGCGTCGCCCGAGTTGGAGGCCGCCGCGGAGTCTCCGTGAGTTCGATTGGAACGCGCCGAGTTCTCTCGGCCTACATCGGGCCGAAGCGAGAGAGCGGCCAGACGCGCAAGTAGGGAACACCGATGATGTCGCGGTCGTCGACGAATCCCCAGTAGCGAGAGTCGAACGAGTCGGTCGAATTGTCTCCAAGCATGAAGTAGTGATTCTCGGGGACGACCGTCGGCTCGATCCCGAATCGGAATCTCGAGTCGCGCGAAACGTAGGTTCGATCGAATCGTTCATCGTCGAGCCTCGCCCCATCGACATAGATGTCACCGTCCTTGATCTGAACGGTCTGCCCCTCGGTCGCGATCAGTCTCTTCACGTAGCGCATCCGCCTCTCGCGGACGATGATCCCGAGATCGTCGAAAGAATCGATGCCGGCGGTCTTCACGCCCAACTCGAAGCGGCCGCCCTCGGCCGTCGTCAGCTGAAGCTCCGTTCCCTCCGGCCAGGCAGCAAGGAGGTTCTCGGCGAATGCTCTTGTGTAAACCGGGTCCGTATTAAGGAACAGAAGGCGGTCACCGGAATCGATTCCAGCCTGATCGGCCACAGTTCCCTCAACAACGCCCTTGATCAGAACCTGTTCGGTATGACGGAAGACAACGACGTCACCCGGCTTCGGGTCCCGGAAGTAGTAGGTGACTCGATCGACGAAGAAAGAATCCTTCGGATCGATCGTCGGGATCATCGAGCCTGTCGGGACGTGCATGCGCACGGTAACGAAACTCATGATGATGGCCGCAAGCGCCAGTGCGACGACGCCGACCTCAATCCACTCGAGGACCTCGGTCATCACGCGCCCCGGTTTGTATCCCCATCGCCACGCAAGCCGCAGGATCATCGCAGGCTTCTTCGGCTTCTTGTCTCTTCTTCGTCTTCCGAACATCCGATTCGTCCCCCCAGTTGTCTTCCGATCGATCAGCGTACTTGATAGCCGATCTGACGGTGAGGAACAAGGAACCGTGCGGTGCTGCCGCTCACCCCTCGTTGCTGAGCGCGGTCTGCGCGGCGGCGACCCCCGCTCCGATCTCGATTCCGCACCCGGCCCCCTTCAGTCCAACCTCGAGTGCGCCGATCGTGGCGAGCAGATCGCCGGCGTTCGTCGCGCCCATGTGTCCGATCCTGAAGTACTCGGACTTGATCTTCGGATGGAGGCCTCCGGCCAGGATCGCTCCGGCGGCGCGAACGCGAGGAAGGAGATCGGCGGCTGCGACACCGGCCGGATATCGGGGCGCGCTCAGCGTGTTTGCCGCATGACCGGGGTCCGTCGGTACTTGCCCTAGTCCGAGGGCGCCGATCGCCGCTCGGCAAGCCCTTCCGAAGCGCTCGTGCCTCGCAACTCGAACGTCCATTCCTTCGCCGAGAATCTGTCCCAGGCTCACGTCGAGCGCCCAGACGAGGTTGACCGCCGGGGTGCCGAAGTAGCTGGGCACGCGCTTCTCGTAGGAGGCCATGATCGGCAGCCACTTCGCCCAATCGGCGTAGTAGTTGGCGACCTTCGTCCTTCGCTTTCCCCACGCACACAGGACCCTCTGGCTCGCGACAAGAAGGGCGAGTCCTGGCGGGACACCGACCGCCTTCTGCGATGCGGTCAGGACGACGTCGATTCCCCAATCCTCTTGGCGGAGGTCCTCGCCGCCGACCGAGCAGACGCCGTCGAGAACGGTGAAGACTTCGTGCGCCCGTCCGAGTAGGCCGAACCGCTCCGCGTCGACGCGAACACCCGTCGAGGTGTCGACGTGAGTGGCAGTCATCAGCTTGAAGTCCCCCGAGCTGAGCGCCTCCTCAACCTTCGCGAAGTCGATCGTCTCGCCGACCGGGGTTCGGAGGGTCGTCACATCCGCGCCGTAGCGTGAGAGCAGGTCCTCAAACCGGTCTCCGAAGACGCCGGTGCTCAAGACGAGGGCGCGATCGCCGGGCTCGACGAGGTTCGCGCCGACCACATCCATCGCCAGGGTCCCCGACCCGGCGAGGATGAACGGCTGGCCGGTCGGGGCGCGCCAGACCTCGCGCATACGCTCCAGCGCCCGGCCGAACGTCTCGATGAATTCCGGCGCCACGTGACTCGTCGTCGGGGCGCCGAGAGCCTGAAGAACAGCGGGCTCGAACTCGATAGGGCCTGGGATCATCAGTAGCGTGCGACCTTTCATCTCATCTCCTTACAGAATGCCGGCATCGGTCAGGATGTCGCTGAGCTCACTGCGTCTTTCGTCAGACAGAGGGAGCAAGGGCGGTCGCGGCGGTCCGCCGGCGAGTCCGAGGAGGTCCATGGCCGCCTTGAGTGCCGGGACGCCCCATTGCCGCGTCACTGCAGAATTGGCGCGGACAACCTTGTTCTGGAGCGCGCGTGCTTCATCCCACGCGCCGCGACGGGCTGCGCTGAAGATCTCGATACAGATCGACGGGGCAATGTTGGCCAGTCCGAGGACGCCGCCGTCTGCCCCGACGGCCAATGCTGGTAGGAAGAACCCGGCCGATCCCGCCAGCACGGAGAACCCGGTGTCGGCGGAATGGCGAATCTCGGACAGCTTGACGATGTTCCCGGCCGAGTCCTTGATGCCGACGATGTTCTCGTGCCGCGAGAGCTCAATCACCAGATGTGCCGCCATGTCGATACCCGTGTTGCCGGGCATGTTGTACAAAACGATCGGGATCGACGACGCATCAGCGATCGCGCGGAAGTGCTCCACCAGCACGTCGGACGTCATCTGACCGCGGTAGTAGAACGGGGGCAAGACCAGGGCGGCATCGGCTCCGACCTCGGCCGCCTGCTCGGTGAGCGCAATCGTGGCCTGAGTCGAAAGCAAGCCGGTCCCAGCAATGATGAGGTGGTCATCGGGCGCCTTAGCGCGGACGTCGGCGATGACTCGTAGCTTCTCGGGCTCAGTGAGGTGGACCGACTCCCCGTTGGAGCCGAGCGCGACATACCCGGAGAGTTCGTGGCGATTCCACCACTTAAGATTCCGCTTCAGAGCCTCGTGATCGACGGCGCCAGATGCATCAAACGGAGTCGGAATCGGCGGGAAGACACCCTGCAGCAAGCGATTGTCCATCGACCCTCCTCGCGTGCCGGAATCGGTTGTGGAAG
This sequence comes from Bipolaricaulia bacterium, assembly GCA_049643905.1. GTDB lineage: Bacteria > Bipolaricaulota > Bipolaricaulia > UBA7950 > UBA9294 > CAZMYM01. Next base: position 5,401 of record JBARQW010000055.1, on the reverse strand, counting down.
TGTATCCGCTCGGAGGAGAGGCTTCTCTCCGTCCGGCCGTCTGTACGCCTTCTTCTCTCGCCGGCTGGAACCACGGCACGCCCACAGACTTCTCGTCGGAAGCCTGTGGGCATTCCGGAGGAGATCCGTGGACGTTAGGATCCAGCGTCTTCGGCGGGGCTCTCCAGCGGCGGCTCGATGGTGATCTCGGTGCCGACGTCGGTCAGGTCCATCGTCCAGGTGACTGCCCCTCGGGCGCCGTCCTCGTCGACTCCGGTTGCGGAGAAGTGGTACTTAACCGGGTAGCCGGCCTCGGCGATCCACACGTCCCCGGACGCGTTCTCCAGAGCGCCCTGCCAGTAGCCACCCCATTGCTCGTACGTGGAGGTGTAGTGGTGTGCGGAGACCCCGTTGACCGTCTCCTTCCCGACGTACGTAGCGGTCGGCTCAACCTCGCCGAAGATGCCGCCCCAGGCGATCGACGGCGCGTAGATCAGGACCGCCTGGCTCATCGCCTCGGCGACGAGAACCGGAGCCTCCTCCCATTCGTCGTCGTCGAAGACCCACGCCTGATTGTCAATCTGGATGACCTCGAACTGCTCGTCCTCTCCGAGGTCCCGCCAGATGAGGTGCTTCCGACTCGGACCGGCGACGATCCCTGTCAGCTCGATCGAACCGGCCTCCGTTTCACCATCGTCCTCGCTAACGAACGTGAACATCGTCGAGTAGCGGTAGCTGTCCAGCTCAGCCAGAGCAGCCGTCGCGCCGGAGAATGCGCCTTCCGGAGGAAGGACCGCCTCTTCGTCCGTCTCCGCAGGCAGAGCCGGTCCCAGCAATTCGGGTTCCGGCGAGGGTTCCGTCGTTTCGTCGACCGGCACCACCGCCTGGGTCTCGTCTTCCACCGCGGCTGGCGCCGTCTCTTCGGTTTCCGCGGCCGCCGGTGTGTCCGTCGTTCCCTCATTTGACGAGCAGGCGGCCAGGCCGAGAACCACCACCGCTGCCAGCACAAGCAGGAGCCATGATCGCTTGGTCATCCCCATCCCTCCTTGCGTGACTCCGAACCTCGGAGCCTGCGCGACCACTCTAGCCGCAGAGGCGTCGGTCCACAAGCGAGGCCCAAGAGAATGGGGCGAGACGTCTGCACGTCCCGCCCCGTTACTGGGAGGCGCTTGTCCCAGGGAGGCCGGCAAGCGGTCGCCCAGAGTCAAGCGTTACAGGCTACTGGCAGCGTCCCCAGATGCCTCCCCCCATCGTCCCGCGGGGCGTCCTCAACATGAAGCCGAATCCCTCGGAATCCTGCGCGCCTCCTCGGAGATCATGCATCCTTCCTTGGAGGCCGAACCCGTGCTGGCCCATCCGACCCGCAAGGGCTGCTCGGTCCCGCAACAGGTTTGCCTGATCTTCGGTGAGTTCCCCGGACTGAATCGCGTCACCAATGACTTCCTGCAGGGCGTGACGCGCCTCGATGCGGGCCTTCATCGCCTCGGCCTGCTCCTCGGTGAGGCTGCCCGCGGCGACTGCGTCATCGATCGACTCCAGCCTCGCCTGCTCGAACGCGTCGGCGAGTGCCGCCTCCTCAATCCCGAGGATCGCGGCGACCTTCTCCAGCAGCGTGTCGGGAGCGCTCGATGAGACGACGGGCGTCTCGTCGGAGTCCTGTGCGAGGACGAACCCCGCGACGAGTCCTGCCGCCAGAAGTGCGACGGCGACGATCGTCAGGACCTTCTTCCTGTTCTTCATATCGTTTCCTCCTTCTGTTGCTTCCATCGAGGAGAGGGTGCCCCGAGACTGTGGAGACGGTCGCCCAGCGGTGTGTCAGCCTTGTGGGGAAGCGACCGAGAGAGTCGGCAATGACCCGCGGCGCCTACTGCTGATCCGCCGCGATCTGCCCGTCGAGAATGTGGATCACGCGAGACGCGTAGGCGGATGCGTGGGCATCGTGAGTGACCATCACGGCGGTCTGTCCTTCTCCGTTCAGATCGCGGAGGAGGTCGAGGACTTGAGTGCCGGTGGCCTGGTCGAGGTTCCCGGTCGGCTCATCGGCAAGCAGGATAGGGGGCTGGTTGACGATCGCCCGAGCGACGGCGACGCGCCCCTGTTCGCCTCCCGAGAGCTCTCCGGCCATGCGTCCTTCCTTCCCCTCGAGCCCCACGAGTTCGAGTGCGTGTGCCGCCCTGCGCAGCTTCTCGTCTCGACGGGCGCGGGAGATCGCCAGCGTCAACAGGACGTTCTCCTGAGCCGTCAAGTACGGGAGGAGCTGGAGTTGCTGGAAGACGAAGCCGATGTACTCGTGTCGGAAGTCCGCCTGGCGTTCGACGCCGAGCGAGTACACGTCGATATCGTCGATCACGACGGCTCCGGCCGTCGGCGGGTTCATCGCGCCCAGGATGGTGAGGAGCGTGCTCTTGCCGGATCCTGACGGGCCCATCACGGCTGCGAACACACCCTCATCGATACTCAGATCGGCGTCGCGGAGGGCGTGCACAGGCGCGCCGCGCGGGTTGTAGGTTTTGGACACGGAGTCGAAGCGAATCATGTTTCTCTCCTCTAGAGCGACCTCAGAGCGGACGTAGGATCGAGCCTCGCCGCCTTCATCGCGGGGTACGCCGCGCCCGCGAGTCCGACGAGGACCGCTCCGATGAGTGCGGCGCCGGCCAACCACGGGTCGATGGCGATCGGAACGTCCGATGACGCCAGCCGGGGAAGCAAGATCGCGGCACTGAACACGCCCAGACCCCATCCGATCGCTCCTCCAAAAAGGCTGACGAGGGCCGCCTCGCTCAAGATGATCTGGGCGATGTGGCGCTGACGGAAGCCGAGGGCGCGGAACAGACCGATCTCTTGTTTTCTCTCGGCGACCGAACTCAGCATGGTCGTGAGGACGACAAGGGCCCCGATCAGCGCCACGACGCCGGAGACGACCAACCCGAAACTCGCCAACTGATCCGTTGTCTGCATCCGGAGCTGAACTGCCTCGCGAAGGGCCGACACGCGGGCCTGAGGAAGAACGGTGCTGATCTGGGCGACCATGGCCTCGATCGGGCATTCCGTACAGAGGGCGGCCACCTCGGCCAGCGTAATCGCGTTGGGCTTCCCGAGCAGCGTCTGGGCCGTGGCGAGGTCGACGAACAGGATGTCGTCGTCCTGCGATCCGTTCTCCGCAAGGATGCCGGCGGTCACGAATTGCGTCCCATTGATCTCGACGACGTCTCCGGGATTTAGCCCGAGTTCCTGCGCGAGGCGTGCTCCGGCGAGTGCATCGTTTGGCGACGAGGGACTCGCGCCGTGGATGTCCCACCACTGCTTCATCAGGAGCTCGTCCTCGAACCGGACGCCGGCGAGGAGGATCACGCGCCCCTTCAGCTCGACGGCGCCGAGCAGCTTCGGCGAAACGACGCTGACGTTCGCTGCGTTGGGGATGGTCTCGATCAGGTCGAGATCGCCGAGGGTCAGTTCGCCGACATCGTAGGCCGCGCTGGCGACGGTAACCCCTCCATACGAGACGCCGAGGTCGTTCGCCTTCGGGACGATCAGGATGTTCGCCCCGTACTCGTCGAGGGTCGTTGAGATGTCAGCCTCCAACGTCTCGGTCAGTGACGTCAGCGCCACGGCGGTCGCCACCCCGATGCCCAGTCCGACGACGACGAGGATCATCCGTCCCTTGCGCCGCCGAAGGTTCTTCAGCGTAACGTCGATCAATCTCACGAGCCGGCTCCAGTCCTAGAAGAACCGCTCGCCGGTTGCGAGGTCGACAACGCTGATCACAAGCTCGTCGCCCTGGATTTCCCGTTCGAGCGGCGCAGGATTGCAGCCTCCCTTGACGTCGTTGATGCGGTTCGACGGGAAGGTGAGTCCGCAGTTGTTGCAGACCATGAAGTCCCCGTCCTGGGTGTAGCCGCGCTTGGAGCCGTAGCAGACGTCGCAGGCGTTGAAGGCAGCCCGAACGACGCCGTCGACGCTCTTGAGGACGAAGAACTCGATCGGCTCTCCGTCGTGCATGTAGGTGAAGTGATGGGCCTCGTTGTCATCGAACTCCGCGACCGCGAAGCGAACTGTTCCTGAACCGTCCGCCGTGACGAGCGGGAAGGGCTCATGATTGCTGGTTGCAGCGACCGGAGCCAGACCGCCTGACGCCCCACCGGGCGCTGTCGAAGCAACCTGCGGATCGCCGGAGCCGAGGAATCCTCCGAAGAGGAGGACCGCGGCGATCGCCACCGCTCCGACCCCCATCCCTCCGAAGATCATCCAACGGTTCTTCCCGGCCTTGTCTGAGCTGGCCTTCCCTGGAGTCTTCGACTGGAACCTATCCCGCTTCGATTGCCGTTCGTCGCCCTTTCCAACAGCGTCTCTTCTCGGCATCACAACCTCCTGTGCCTATAGGGATGGTCGAATGTAAACTGGAGTTGTGGGTCAAGTATGAAGGAGGTGCGAGCTTTCCGTCAACGACGGATGTCCGTCGGCACCCGTACCCCTCAGGGATGTTGCGGAAGGGCGCAGGCCGCAGGTCGCATCGCCGGTGAGTCGACGCGGTTCAGGGAAGGTCAATCGCGAACTTGCACCAGAGCGCGCCTCGCAGGGCGGACTCGACGACCTCCGATTGCAGCTTGCAGCCGTAGGCGACCTCCCATGGCTTGCGGTTGTGCGACGGGCAGATCTCGCAAATCGACGACGGAATCGGAAGGTCATCGCGAGGAATCGATTCCTTGACCAGCGGGCAATGACAGACGTGGTACTGCTTCATGCGCACGTCGTCCGTCGCGAGGTACTCGGCGCCGCGGTGGGGAATCTTGATCTCGATGATCGTGTTCCCCTCGCGGATGCCGCCGCCGATCTCGGGATGCTGCTCGACGAAGTCGACCAGATCGTCGGTGATCGGCTGATCGTAGTAGAGGGTCCCTTCATCGCGATGCTTCCTCAGCATGTCGAGATGCCGCAGCCTTCGGTCTTCGAGGAACGCGTCGAGGCTCTCGCTCTCCTCGAAACGCTGCTTGAAGTCCGCATATCCCTCGTCTCGAAGATCGCGGATGCCGTCGTCGAGAACCTGTTTGACCGTCGCAGGATCCGCCTCCGCTTCGAGACGCGGCATCGCGGTGCTCATGACGCGAACCCACTCGATCGGCGGCGTGCCCAGGACCGGCAGATCGAGGCCGGCAAAGACGCGATCCCGCACGTCTGCCCCAAGTTCCGATGCGACCCGCTCGCAGAGCCTGCCGAGCATCTCGAAGCCGCCGAGCAGATCGACGACTCCCTGCATCATCTCGTGATTGCCGATCAGGTCTGCGTAGTGATAGAGCGCAACGAAGCGAGCGCGCTCATTCCGACCGGCCTCGATGAGATGCTGTGCATACGCCCGGACGTCGTCCAGGTCGGCCGCCTGGAGCCTGCGGGGCGGCGTCAGTTGCTGGAGAAAGCCCTCGAACTC
>JBARQW010000054.1:0-14426 GCA_049643905.1 Bipolaricaulia bacterium | reverse complement strand
CGATCACACCGAAGGGACCGATGTGATACTCCTTCGCACGCACGGCGGCGGATCTAGAGGTGAAGAAGTCGATGAACTCGCTCTTCCCGCTGGCAGGACGACCGAGCAGAAGGAGGATATCGAAGGTGTCCACGATGTCGCCGTAGCGAGCCCCGTACGTGAGATCGAGCTGTTCCTCTAGTTCGGCCAAGACGGCGTGCGCCGGTCGATCGGCGTCGATGACGTGAAGGGGCGTCTTCCGCGCCTCGTGCCACCGGTTGAGATGGTCGAGCATCTCGGCAAGAACGGCTTCGTCGACCTGGAATCGAGGCGTGGAGCGGGCCAACTGGCGGGCGTAGGAAGCCGTCGCGGACAGCCCGAGGCGAACGTAAGCATCCGGCTGGGGAAGCTGCGCCTCCAGAGAGGGGCACGCCTTGACGAACGCCTCGTCGCCCAAGCTCCTGGCGTAGGCGAGGTGGACGCCGAGGTGCGATTCCTCGATGCAGATGAATCCGGCTTCGACGATGCGGCGGACGGCGTCAGCGCGCTCGGGGATCGCTTCAGCGAGAGCCGCCGTGAGTCTGGCCCGGTCGCGGAAGAGGTCGAGATCGAGGCGATGCACGATCTCCTTCACAAGTTCAGGAAGAACACGAACGCTCTCAGGGTAGAATCGGGCGAGAAGCTCCAGGATCTCGCTCTTGCCGGTCGCGGGCAAGCCCTCAAAGATGACATGTCTCGGCGGTTTCATCGTTCACGCATTCTACTTTGTTCCGGCACGACGGTCTTCTGTGGACACCATTCGATCGGAACCTCGACTTGGGAAGGGGCACCGGTATAATGGGCCAACTCGAAAGGAGCCTGTAGGATTGAAGAATCTAATCATTGTCGAGTCGCCGACCAAGGCGCGCACGATCGGCCAGTACCTGGGAGCCGACTACCGTGTCCTCTCGTCACAGGGGCATGTGCGCGATCTGCCCAAGAACGAGCTGGGTGTCGATGTCGAGGACGATTTCAAGCCGAAGTTCGAGACGAAGCGATCGAAGCTACTGGGGGAGCTCCGCGATGCAGCGAAAGACGCGGAGCGAATCTTTCTTGCCACCGACCACGACCGCGAAGGGGAAGCAATCGCGTTCGATCTGTTCGCGATTCTCAACCGAGTCGTCAAGGACGAGTCGGCGTTCGCTCGGCCGATCTTCAACGAGATCACGAAGCCCGTCATCCAGGAAGCCCTAGAGCACCCTGAGCAGATCGACGCGAAGAAGGTCGAGGCGCAGCGGACGCGCAGGATCCTGGATCGGCTGATGGGGTACCTCGTCAGCCCGCTCCTGTCGAGGACGATTGCCGGGAACCGCTTCGCGGGCCTGTCCGCGGGTCGAGTGCAGTCGGTCGCACTTCGCTTCCTCTGTGATCGGGAATCCGATATCTCGCGGTTCACTCCCGAGGAGTACTGGGAGATCGACGCGCATCTGCAGAACGGGGACTCGTTCATCGCTTCGGTGACGAAGTGCGACGGAGAGAAGATCTCGCTTCGGAGCGAGCAGGACGCCAAGAAGGTCGAAGAGGCGCTTGGGGCGGCCGAGATCCGCGTCGCTTCCGTGGAGGAGAAGGAGCGTAAGCGATCGCCGTCTCCACCGTTCATCACAAGCTCCCTTCAGCAGACGGCTTCTTCGGCCCTCGGATTCTCGCCCAAGCGCACGATGCGAATCGCGCAGGAGCTGTATGAGGGAATCGATCTTCCTTCGGGGACGGAGGGTCTCATCACGTACATGCGGACCGACTCTGTGCGTATCTCGGATGAGGCGAACGATGCCGCTCGCGCACGAATCGAGGCATCGTTTGGGAAAGCGTATCTCGTTTCGAAACCCAGAGCGTTCAAGAACAAGAGGCGATCCCAGGATGCCCATGAGGCGATCCGTCCGACGGACGTGGAACATGATCCTGAGACGATCGCCGCGCACCTCTCTGCGGATCAGCGGAAGCTGTACTCGCTGATCTACAGCCGGTTCCTGGCGACCCAAATGACCGTCGCTGTCTACCATCAGCGGAAAGTCATTCTCGAAGCGGGGTCGTACACCTTGGAGGCGGCCGGGAGCACTCTCGGGTTCGACGGGTTCTTGAGAGTCATGCCGGATCCGCGGGCGAAGAAAGAGGCGAAGCTTCCCCCAAATCTGAAGGAAGGGCTCGTTCTCTCGCTGGAGCGGATCGAGAGCCGTCAGAAGTTCACCGAGCCGCTGAGGAGATACAGCGAGGCCGGCCTGGTCAACTTGCTCGAGAAAGAGGGGATCGGTCGTCCGAGCACCTACGCTTCGATCGTGTCGGTCATCCAGGAGCGCGGCTACGCTGTTCGAGAGAAGGGAAGCCTCCGTCCGACCCTTCTCGGTCAGACGGTCGTCGACTTCCTGAGTCGGTTCTTCTCGGAGACGATCGAGCCGCGCTTCACGGCGCACTTGGAAGAGGATCTGGACCAGATCGAAGAAGGCGACATGTCGCGAACGGATGCGCTGAACGAGTTCTACGCGCCGTTTGCATCACGCCTGGCCGCACTGGAGGCGCTTCTTGAGGACGGGAAGGAACGACCGTTCGTCGTGCCGACAGACGTTGTCTGCACTGCCTGCGGCGCACCGATGGAGCTTCGCTTTTGGAAGGGGGCGCACTTCCTCGGTTGCACGACGTACCCGACGTGCCGAAACACCGTCAACATCCCCCCGGGACTCGCTGCAGATTACGTCGATGGAGAGGTCAGAGTGCGCGAGGCGCTCGAGAAGGCGGCAGCGGAAACGGCCGAGGTCGTCGACTGCGAAGCTTGTGGGGGGACGATGGAGCTCCGGAGCGGCAGGTACGGGCGATACTACCGCTGCCTGGACCCCGAATGCGGAAAGACGCAACCCGTCTCCACCGGCGTGCCGTGTCCGTCATGTGAGGAGGGCACGCTGGTCGAGAAGTACTCGACGAAACGGCGAAGGACGTTCTACAGCTGCAATCGATACCCGGATTGCCGGTACGCAGTGAGCGATCGTCCGATCAAGATCTGTCCCGAATGCAACAGTGGCGTGCTCGTGGAGCGTGGAGAAGAGCTGGCCTGCACCGCGAAGGGGTGCGGGCACCGCGAGCCGATACCGGGAGAAGACGCCTGAAGTAGCCTCTTTCGTTCTAAGGCTAGGCTGCTTCTGAGAGAAGCTTGAACCACTCTAGCCGCTTCTTCAGATCTGAGTCCTGGAGCTTCGCGAGTGCCTCTTTCTGGATCTGCCGAACACGCTCTCGACTGATGCCGAACACCTCTCCGACCTGGTCGAGGGTCTTCGGCTGGTAGTCGTTGAGGCCGTAGCGAAGTTCGAGGATTCGTTTCTCGCGATCCGTGAGCCGCTCCTCGAGTGCCCGTTCGAGTTCTTGAACGAGCAGATGCTCGAACGTCTCTCGTTCCGGCGATTCGACGGTGGCGTCCTCGATGAAGTCGCCGAGCACGGAGCCGTCGTCGTCATAGCCGATCGGCATGTCGAGCGACGTCATGCTCTGGGCCGTCTTCTTCGCCTTGATGACGTTTTCGACGGTCGTCTCCAACGCCTTCGCGAGCTGCTCTGGCGTCGGGCGCTCGCCGGTCTCCTTCAGAGAGTTCCGCTCGACTTGATAGATCTTCCGGATCAGCTCGTTGATGTGCGTCGGGACTCTGATCGTCCTCGATCGATTGGTAATCGCGCGCAAGATTGCCTGGCGGATCCACCATGTTGCGTACGTCGAGAACTTGTATCCCTTCGTGTAGTCGAACTTCTCGATCGCCTTCATCAGGCCGAGATTTCCCTCTTGGATCAGATCGAGGAAGGGGAGGCCGCAGCCGCGGTACTTCTTGGCGACGGAAACGACGAGACGAAGATTCGCTTCGGCCAGCTCCTCCTTCGCGCGCTTGTCTCCGGACTCGATCCGCTTGGCGAGCCGAACCTCGTCTTCGCGCGTGAGGAGCGGGACGCGACTGATCTCGCCGAAGTACGTACGGATCGGATTATCCGACCGAGCCGAACGCTCGAGTACCTCACGGCCCTTTGCAGGCGTGGTACTCAAGTTCTTGCTCAGATTGATCGTCGCCTTCGAATCCTTCATTGCCGCCTCCTGGCGCGCACCCCGCATCGTAACGAAACAGAATCGGACGACCCCTCGGGCCCTCCGATTACCTTGCGTATGCCGGTCCTTGCCGCCGTTATCTCAATACCCTCGCTCTTACTCGACCGAGTATAGCACAAGTGCAAAGCCGTGTGAAGAGCAGATTTGCGATCCGAGACGCCCTACCGGCGGGGGAGGAAGGCGATCAGCGCGGCGGCGGCCAAGCCGACAAGAAGCCAGATATACTCCCCATCGTATCTTGGTGCTTCGGGGCGTGCGCGTCCGAGTCCCACGTTGAATCCGAGGGCGATTTCAGGCGAGAAGGTCCACGTGATCGGAAGCTCGTCCAACGATCGGAATTGAAGCGAGATCGCGACGGAATCCAGCAGCCAGATCTGATATCCCGCTCTCAGGTTCATGAACGGCTTGAGGGACCAAGAAGTTCGGGAGCGACGCCACTGCATCGAGACTCCGCCGCCTGTGAAGAGGACGGTCGGCCCAAGCCAGCCTCTCACGAGGAGCGACGCGCCGCCCTCGAATAGGTCGGGAAACGAGGCCGGATACGTTCCAGCGTCCAGCAGGACGGTCACGTTCGGCGTCAGCAGCATCTCGTAGGAGACGAAGGAGAAGGACGATGCCCAATCGATGGGCAGGGCATACGGCACGCTGACGCCGAATCCGATCGTCGCCATAGCCGGCGGGAGATCCCCGGCGGAACAGGAGGCGGTCAGCGCAACGAGGAGCACGCCGCACAACAGAATGCCGCGACGATTCATCCGATCCGCTTCCCCCTTTCTTCCAAAGAAGATGGTAGGCGCTGAGCGAAGCGATTGGGCAGGCCGCGCGACCCACGTCGAGGGGAGCCGTGTCCGGCCATGGAAGCGCGAGTCAGCGCCTTCGCATTGCACAGAAACCTGATGGAGGTACCCTTTCGTGGGAGGGGAAGGGCATTCGTGATCCAGATTCGTGAACTCGAAATCGACGAGTACGACCGGCTGATCGATCTGTGGAAGCAGGCAGGGCTCGAGTACAAACCATTCGGTCGCGATCAGCGGGCGTGCATTGAGCGAGAGATTGACGGAACGACCTCGGTCCTTCTCGTCGCCGAGGAGGAAGGCCGGATGATCGGCGTTGTCCTCGGCACCCACGATGGCCGGAAGGGCTGGATCAACCGTTTGGCCGTCTCACCGGAGTTCCGGCGAGAGGGCGTCGGGAGGGCGCTGGTCGAAGCGGTGGAGAAGCGTCTCGAGTCGATCGACATCGGAATCGTTACCTGCCTGATCGAAGAGTGGAACGTAGAATCGATCGAGTTCTTCGAGTCGATCGGCTACATCGAACACCGAGAGTGCATCTACTACTCGAAGCGCATGAGACCGGACATCTAGCTCCGGCACCGCAACGTCGGGACAGCCAGCCGATTCAGTCGGTTGTGCCGACCGGAACGTTCGGCACGGTCACGGTCCCCGAGACGGGGGCTGAGCTGTTCCCTTGGTCATCGCGAACAAGCAGAGTCACGTCGTACGTATCCTCAACCGGATAGCGGACCCGGAGCACGGGAACCACGACGTGCTTCGAGTGCTCGAGTGGCGTGAGAATCGTCACGTCGTCTCCGAATGTCCACAGGTAGGCGACGATGAGGTCGTCGTCCGGATCCAAAGACGCCGAGGCGTCCAGCTCGACGACCATCGGATCGGCCGGGTCGAGGTCGTAGCGAACCACGAAGGACGCGTCGGGCGGCCGATTCGGCAACAGGAAGCACCCCCCGACGAGCGTGACGACCAGCAAAGCGGCTAGGACGAGAAGTGGCCTTCCTTTAGGCATGGCGGCCCTCCTTGGTCGCAACAGCTTAGGCATTCCGAGGGACGCTGTCGAATCGGGAGCGGAGCGCTCGGTGAGCCTGCTTCAAGAAAGGCAGGACCGGAGGGCTCTTGCCACCAGATCGCCGACCACCGCGCGGCGGTATTCCGCCGACGCACGGATGTCGTCGATCGGCGAGACGGAGTCCGCCGCGATCCGCTTCGCCTCATCGATCGCCGCCTCCGTGAGCTCGATAGAACGGAGGAATTCCTCTGCGCGCCGAAGACGCATCGGAACGGGGGCGACCGATCCGGCGGCGAGACGGATCTCGCGCACCGTGCCGCCGTCGACGTCGAGCAGCGCGCCCACGGATGCGATTGCGATCGTCAGCGCCTGACGCTTTCCGACCTTGTGGAAGAACGTGGCGAACGGCCGGTCAGGAAGCGGGATGCGCAGTGCGCGGACGAATTCACCCGGCTCAAGCGCGGTCTTCCCGGGCCCGAGCAGGAATTCCTCAACCGGAAGGACGCGCTCTCCAGCGAGGCTCTGCAAGACGACCGCAGCGTCGTACAGGAGAAGAGGGATGGCGGTGTCGGCGGCAGGAGAGGCGTTGACGAGGTTTCCTCCGAGCGTTCCACGATTGCGGATCTGAACCGATCCGAGAGATCTGAGAGCCCTTTGAAGGAGCGGGAGGCGATCCCCAAGCATCTGCGATGCGATCAGGTCTTCCTCACGGGCCGCTGCGCCGATCTCGAGGACTCCGTCGTCCGCTGAGACCCCTTGCAGGCTCTCCAGATCTGAGATGTCGAGGAGTAGCTTCGGAGAGACGAGACCGCTTCGCATCTTGACCAGCAGGTCCGTTCCGCCCGCAAGAATGGCGGACCCGTCTTCGCGGAGCCCCTCGAGGAGCTCCGTGATTCCACCTACGCGGAGGTAGCGCATCGCGAGCTCCTTCTCACGTGTGCGAGATCCTCGGGCGTGTCGATGTCGAGGATGCATCCGGGATCATCGACGTCGACGAGAACGAGGTCGTCGCTGTGACGCGCAATGTAGTCGCGGGCCCCTGTGTCTCCGTCGAGGCTGTCATGCAGTTCGGAGAAGGACGTCCTCGAAAGGTAGACCGGGAATCCGCGCTTTCCGTGGTAGAGCGGAGCCGCCAGGTGCGCACCCATTTCGGCCGTCTCAGCAACGGCGCGAGTCGTCTCGGAAGCGACCATCGGCATGTCGGCGTGAAGAACGAGGACTCCACTTGCCCGAGCGTCAACGGCCTGGATCCCGAGAAGGAGCGACGAGGAAAGTCCACGACCTGGGTCTGGGTTCGTCACCACGCGGCAAGCAGACAAGTCGATCGCTTCGAGGACGCTGTCGCTCTCGTGGCCGAGAACGACAATCGGTCGATCGAGTCCCGCCTGTCGCAGTCGGCCGATGATCCTCGAGAGAAACGGCTCTCCGTCGATCGTGGTCAGAGCCTTCACCTGCCCCATTCGAGTTCCGTAGCCGGCGGCGAGAACGAGTGCATCGATCATGGGTCGTCTTCCCGCTCGGCGTCCGACCTCGCCGCCCTCATCCGTTCGCCCGCGAGTCGGACGGCATCGATGATCCGTTCATATCCTGTGCAGCGGCAGAGATTCCCTTCGAGGGCGCTTCGGATCTCGTCGTCCGACGGATCGGAGTTCGCTTCGAGAAGGGCGTACGACGCCATGATGAAGCCAGGCGTACAGAACCCGCACTGAACGCCGCCGGTGTCGACGAACGCCTGTTGGATCGGGTGGAGGCGATCACCGTTGGCGATTCCCTCTACCGTGACGACCTCCTTGTCTGCAGCTGCCGGCGCGGGCACGAGGCAAGAATTCACCGGTCGGCCGTCGAGGAGGACGGTGCAGGCTCCGCATTCACCCTCGCCGCAGCCTTCCTTGGTCCCCGTGAGCGCAAGGGTTTCGCGAAGAAGGTCGAGAAGACGCGTTTCCGCGTCGGTCTCGCACTCGACTTCACGGCCGTTGACGGTGAGACGTATCTTCATAGGTGGCGCTCAATCTCCTTCAGCGAGGGTGCGATTGCGATCGGCTTTCCGACCGCCCGACGTGCACTTGCGACGTCCTTGAGCCCGTTGCCTGAAACGACAATTGCGGCCGTCTTGCCTTCCAGTGTTCCCGCTTCGGCGAGCTTGCGCAATCCGGCGAATGGCGCCGCCCCGGCCGGTTCGGCGAAAACGCCCGTGTGTTGGGCGAGATCCGGGATCGACTTGAGGATTTCTGAATCGGATACGGTGACGAACCGGCCCCCGTTCGCGTGAACGTAACGGACGGCCTTGACGATGTCACGCGGGGTTCCGACGCAGATACTGTCCGCTACCGTCTCGGCTTCGACGTCGTCGATGGCGACCGTCTCGCCATCGAACCGCTTGAAGGCGGCGGCGATCGGCGCCGCTCCCTCAGCCTGAACGCCGATGACGTGGGGAATCCTGTCGATCATCTCCAGGCGCTCCAGTTCATCGAACCCCTTGCAGAGGCCGCTGATGACCGATCCGTCGCCGACGCCGACCAGAACGACGTCAGGGAGGTTCCAGTCGAGTTGCTCGGCGAGTTCGAGTGCCCCCGTCTTCTTCCCCTCGACGAGGTACGGGTTGATCGCAGCCGATCGGTTGTACCACCCGAAGGCCTCGGCAGCGTCGGCTGCGAGGTCATAGGCGACATCGTAGGACCCGTCGACCACGAAGACCTTCGCTCCATAGACCAGGAGTTGCGCGACCTTTGCCTCCGGGGCGCGTTTGGGGACAAAGATGATCGTTTCGAGATCGGTCGCCGCAGCGAATCCGGCGAGGGAGCTTGCGGCGTTGCCGGTCGACGCGCACGTGACGACGTTTCGTCCGGTCTCCTGTGCCTTGATGATCACGATCGAACTCGCGCGATCCTTGTACGAGGCGGTCGGGTTCCGACCGTCATCTTTGACGTAGAGCTTGGCGAGACCGAGGTCGTCTGCGAGCCGATCGAAGGCGTAGGTTGGGGTCCATCCCACGCGAAGCGGCTGGATGAAGCGTTCGTCCTCCACCGGGAGAAGCGGCAAGTATCGCCACATTGACGCATGACGCGACGCCGCGAACGAGCTTCGATTGAGCGACCTCTTCAGACGCTCGTAATCGTAGAGGACCTCGAGAGTTCCCCTCCTCGGTCCGCATGCCGGGCAGGTGTAATCCAGAGCATGCGGCGCGTATTCGGTCCGGCACGTGATGCAGCGAAGGGCGGTTGGTTGGCCCATCAGTCTCCTCCCGCGAGCGCCACCGACGCAGCGACGAGAAACGGCGCGCTCGATTCGATCCCTTCGAGAAGGGCGAGCATCTCAATTGCCGGCCTGAGAGACACCGCGCCGTCGAACGGAGCCCGGAGCTCCGTTTCCAGCAACGTTCCGTCCGCCGCCAGTGTGACGATGATCTCTTCGGTCTCGTATCGATATCCTGAAGAGTCTCTGGTCAGAAGCGCCTCGCGTCCGTTCTCTCGTCGACGAAGCGCGCCCCGCTCGAGGTAGAAGGCGTTGTCAACCTCGGGCTCGAACTCCGATCGATCCAGATAGAGGCGCGGCTTGTCGCGAAACGGTTCGCCCGGATGAACGCAGAACGTCGTGCACGTACCGCACGCGTTGCAGAAGTCGTCGACGTGGACGATCTGACGCGGCTGCGCGACCGCGATCTGCTCCTCGTCGGACGCGGTGAGGTAACCGTCGGAGCAGGAGAGGACCGGATAAACGCCGTCGATCGGCCGCACGTGGATGGAAACGTTGGCGCGGTTGGGACAGACCTCCACACACTTGTCGCACACCTCCGTGCACTGCAGGCAGCGCTTCGCCTCGGCGCGCGCCATTTCTTTGTCGAGCGTCTGCGCGACGAGGTCGAAGCCGGCGCGCTCGGCAACGGGGAGCTCGTCCGCCCGGTGCTGAAGGGACTTCCTCGCGCGGGCACGCCTCGTCTCCGTCAGCGGTTCGTCGGGGAAGCGGGGGCGATCCCACGGAACGGATCGGAAGGGAACATCGAGCTCGGCGCAGATCGCCACGGCGGCTCGACGTCCGTCGGCACAGGCCTCGATGATGATCGCCGGCCCCCGGGCGACGTCGCCGCCCGCGAAGATCGTAGGATCGGCCGCTCGCCCCGTTGCATCGTCGACGACGATTCCCCCGCCGTCACGGACGCGGACGCCGCTTCCGTTTAGGAATCCCAGGTCCGCGCGTTGGCCGATCGCGAGGATCACAGCATCGGCATCGACGATGAACTCGCTCCCCTCGATCTGGACCGGGCGTCTGCGTCCGTCATCGTCCGGATCTCCGAGTTCGTTTCGCACGCACTCGATACCCGTGACGCGTCCGTCCTTCTCGAGAATCCGTTTCGGCGAGGCGAGCTCGATCAACTGATTCCCTTCGTCGAGAAGACCACGAATCTCCTCGGCCTCGGCCGGCATTTCACGTCTCGTGCGGCGATAGAGGACGGTCGATGGCAGCTGCGTCAATCGCTGCCCTGTTCGCGCTGCGTCCATTGCCGTGTTCCCTCCGCCGATCACGACCACCCTCGACCCAAGTCCGGGCGCATCCCCGCTCGCGACGGCGTCGAGGAGGTCGAGAGCACCGAAGACGCCTTCTGCTCCGACTCCGTCGATCGCGAGCCCGGAGTCCTTCGCATAGCCGCACGCAACGTAGACCGCGTCGAATCCGTTGTCGAGAAGCTGCTCGGGCGGATCTGTGATCGGGGAGTCGAGCTCGATCTCGACGCCGAGGTCTCGCACCCTGTCGATGTCGGATGAGACGACCTCTCGTGGGAGGCGAAACTCCGGCGCGATCGCCAGCATCCCTCCTGGCCGATCCTTCGCCTCGTGAATCATGACCTCGACTCCGGACAGGGCGAGGAAGTAGGCGGCTGCCAGGCCGGACGGCCCGCTCCCGATCACTGCGACTCGTCTACCGACAGACGGAGGCTTTGCGAGCCTCACGCTGCCGTGCTCGGTCGCGAAGCGTTTCAGGTTCCGAATGGCGACCGGCTCGTCGTAGTTGTTCCGCGTGCATCTCGTCTGACAGAGGTGCGTACAGACGTATCCTGTCACCCCTGGAAGCGGGTTTCGGCTGAGGATCGTTGCGAGGGCACGGTCGGCGTCTCCGTCGGCGATGTGGCGAGCGTACTCGGGGACGTCCTGGTGAACGGCGCATTGCTCGATGCACGGCGCCTCGATGCAGTCGAGGAGACCGAGCGGAGAGGCGGTCTTCGGAAGACCGTGAGGAAAAAAGGCCTTTGCGTAGCGCCGATCGGAGAGAGCGTCTTCCGCCATCCGTGTGAGGTGCTCGCGGCGATTCGCGGAGAACGCTTCCAGGTTCGTGGCCTCAGCCTTCGCCATCTCGTCTGAGATCCGCTCCAGGTACTGCCCGAGCTTGGCGTAGCCGCCCGGCTTCAGGAGGTCCGAGGCGACGGTGACCGGGCGTGCGCCGGCTGCGAGCAGTTCGGGGACGTTCAGCGCGTCGGCGCCGGCCGAGTACGACACGTTGAGCTCTCCGTCGAACTCCTCGGTCAGGCACTGGAAGAGGGCGACGGTCAGCGGGAAGAGCGCCCGCCCGGACATGTACATCTCGTCTCCCGGCAGGACGTCGCGATGGTTGGTCATCGCCAGCGTATTCGACAGCTTCACGGCGAACGTCAGGCCTCGGTCCTCTGCGACTTGCTGCAGAGATTGGATCAGCGCGACCGCTCGCTCGTAGCGAAGATCGTTGTCGAAGACGCTCTCGGGGATCGAAATCTCCGAGAAGCCGAGTCGATCGTGGAGAGTCGACAGGACGCGTTCCCGCCCGAGGAGGGTCGGATTCAGCTTCACGGTCGTATGGAGGCCTCGCTCCTCGAGGAAGTACTTCGCGATTCGCTCGATCTCGTCCGGCGGACACCCGTGCATCGTCGAGAGGGTCACGCTGTTGGTGATGCGATTCGGAATCTCCATGTCAGCGAACTCGCCCGATGCCGCGAGGGTTTCGCGGATCGTTTGAAGCTCCTCCGAGGCGTCCTCGAGTCGGTCCATGAACGTCTGCATCGGGGGCGAGAGGATCCCTTCGAGGTTGTAGCCAGCGCTCATGTTGAAGATGGTGCCGAAGCGCGTCCGTGCGTCGAGTCCGAGATGGCGCCTCAGGACGTGGACGAGGGCCCACGCCTTGGCGTACTCGTTGACCGATTCCGCGAGTCGCAGCTCCTGCGACCATTCGACGTTGTACCCTTCGTCCGCCATGTCGATGCACGGTCTCGGGATCTCCAACGCGTCCATGACCTGGACCGTCTTCAGCTCGATGAAGCGGCCGCCGCAGAGCCACGCGCTCACGATATTCTGCGCCAGTTGCGTGTGGGGGCCTGCGGCCGGCCCGATGGGCGTCGTGAGATGGGATCCGTAGAGCTGCGTTGCGCAGGCGGGCTCGGCGTTCGGCAGGAAGAACTGCGACTCCGGAATGCCGAAGATCGAGCCGGACGCGCGGTGCTCGCCGAGGATCCATTCGAGCAGGACGTCGAACGGCAGGATGTGCATCTGATCGCTCATCTGATTGCTCCCATTACTCGATTCGATCCCACAGACTTTGCGCTTCGGCCCTGGCCTCGGCGTAGACGGCCGATTCGTCGATCTCTACGAATGCGCCGTCTCGGAGGACAGATCGACCGGCGACGATCAGATCCGAGACGCGCAGCGTGTGGACGGCCGCGCCGAAGAGGAGATGCCCGAGGACGTTGTCCGAGCTCAACGGAGTCGGCGGGACGTAGTCGATCAAGGCGATGTCGGCCGGTCCTCCGGCTTCGATCTTGCCGAAAGGAAGGCCGAACAGACGCTCCGCGATCGCCGGGTTGTTCCGGAACAGGAGGGCATCGAGCTGGGGAAACGAACCGACAAGCGGGTCGCCGCGTGTGTGCTTCTGCAGGATTCCGGCCGTGAAGAGCTCCGCGAACATGTTGCAGCCGAGCCCGTCGGTCCCTAGGCCAGAGAGGGTCCCTCTGGCAAGGTACCCGTCCAGGTCGAACGAACCGACGGCGTTGTTCATGTTCGAGCGCGGGTTGTGAACGACGATGGCATCTCGCTCTGCCAGGAGGTCTTTCTCGGCCTCGTCCAAGTGCAGGCAGTGGGCGAGGACCGACTGCGGACGCAGCAGCCCGAAACGATCGAGTCGCTCGATGACGCGGAGGCCGTGCTTCTCCTCGCACGATGCCTCATCCTCGGGCCCCTCGGCGACGTGGATGTGCACCCCGATGCTGTCTGGGAGACGCTCGGCCGCGGCTTGAAGCGATTCGTCGGAGAGGGTGAACGACGCATGGAGGCCGAACTGGGCCGCGCAGAGCGGATCATCCGCTGAGACCTCGGAGAGGAATCGCACGTTCTCGTCGATCCCTCGGTCGCGGCGTTCCATTCCATCCCGATCGGTCAGCTCGTAGCAGAAAGCGCCGCGTAGGCCGACCCTGCCGCAGACAACATCCCGGAGCGCATCGAGAGACCCGGGAATCGCGTTCGGGCTGGCGTGATGGTCGATCAGCGTCGTCACGCCACACCGCGCCGCCTCCATCGCTCCGACGAGGGCGCTCATCCGGACCGACTCGGGATCGAGCGCCTTGTCCAGCCGCCACCAGAGTTGCTCGAGGATCTGCGTGAAGGTCGTTGGCGCGAAGCCGGAGACGGCCATTCCGCGAGCGAGGCTGCTGTAGAGGTGCGTGTGCGCGTTGATTAGCCCCGGGATGGCGAGTTTGCCGCCTCCGTCGATCCGGTCGGCGGACGACGTGGCCTCAACCGACGAGTCTTCGTCAGCGGGAAGCACCGCCTCAATCAGGTCGCCGTCGATGACGATCGTTCCATTCTTGAGGACCTCGCCAGCGCCGTCCCAGATCGTGACCGACTCGATGATCCGCTTCATGGACTGGCTCCTTCCGCAGTGCAAGGTCGCTGGACTTGACCGCGCCGGTCCTGCAGGATAGCTCTTGTCGGACTGTCAGACAACTTCATCGATTGCGCCGTGACGGCCGCACACACATTACTGACAGGACATGATCGAAAACGATAGGTTCCACGCGAGCTCTTCTCGCGATGAAGCGGGGCGTTGTCGTGTCTTGGCGAACCTTTTGGTCCGGCAAGCCGGAAGCGCGTCTCGCTCGCGTTGGATCGGCCTAACGCACGTTGGCCGGCTCCTTCCGACGGATCGGCGGGGTTCTCGATTGGATCGTGTCCGCATTGGCGAGATAATCGTCGGCGGAAAGGAGGGGCCGTGGGATTCGATCAAGTGGAATCGTTGGTGCGGCCGTCGTCCCTCAAGGAGGCCTGGGAGGAGAAGGCGGAACGAGGAGAGGCGGCGCGTTTCTTGGGCGGAGGGACCGATCTTGCGTTGTTCACGCCGACGTCTGTCAGGGCTTTGATCGACCTGGCACCTCTTGAGCTGTCGTACGTCCGAGGGGGCGAATCGGGCATCGAGGTTGGCGCGACGACGACGATGACCGACGTGATCGAATCGCCGCAGATCGCTTCGTACGCGGGGGGATTCGTGCAGGAGGTCCTGCGTCAGGTCGCATCGCCGCTTCA
>JBARQW010000053.1:0-3326 GCA_049643905.1 Bipolaricaulia bacterium | reverse complement strand
TTCGGCCGGGTGGATTCCCCGTCGCGATTGTGCGGATTGAGGTGCCTCCGCATCTGGTCGATGTGAACATCCATCCGCGAAAGGAGGAGATCCGATTCGCCGAGTCTCGTCATGTGCAGGACACGCTGGGGGCGGCCCTGCATCAGGCGCTGTCGGCGCAGCACGTGGTCGCCCCGATCGCTCCGACGGCCCCCAGGCCGGAAGCCTCACGGGAAGTCCGCGAGGCGAGTGCCAAGGCCCTCTCCTTCGATCTGCGGACGGCTGTCTCTGCAACGGCTCGCGAGCGAGAGGCGGAGAAAGTGAGGGTTGCGGGGGATCGCCGAGTCATCGGGCAGCTTCAGTTCACGTACCTGCTCGTCGAGACGCCGGACGGACTCGAGATCGTAGACCAGCACATCGCGCACGAGCGCGTTCTTTACGAGCGCCTCCGCAAGCAGGCGGAGGAATCCGGGATCGCGCGCCAGCTGTTCCTGCTGCCGGTTCGGGTCGAGGTCTCTTTCGAGACTGCTTCGGTCCTTTCCGCGCACAGCGAACGTCTCGAGCGAGTCGGCATCGTACTCGAGGAGTTTGGCGGGGGGACCTTCCTCTTCCGGGAGTACCCTCGTATGCTCGCCGATGATCAGTCGCAGCGGGGATTCCAGGAGCTTGTCGAAGGCCTGGCGGACGCGCTCGAAGAGCAGCACGATCTGGAGAGCGTGCTGTTCGATCGGCTTCTGAGCGCGATGGCATGCGGCGCGGCAATCAAGGCCGGGGAGCGACTCACGCTCACCGAGGCCCAGCGCCTCGTGGAGAGTCTGATGATCCAAGAGAACCCGTATAGCTGCCCTCACGGGCGTCCAATCGTCGTTGAGCTGGTTCGTGAAGATCTGGATCGGCGATTCCGGCGGACCTAACGGGGGACCAACACGCGGAGCGCGTTGGGCAGCACGGAGACGTCGAAGGGCTCACGATCGAGGCGGTGCGGCTCTCCGTCGATGTGTGCGACGAGCTTCGCGGGGGAATCGATCGTCACCCGCTCGACCTGGCGATACTGGACCTGAGAGAGGCTCAAGTGCTTCCCGGCTCGCGCCTGCGGCAGCCGGAAGAGCCGCTCGAGTCGAGGGAAGTCGCTGATTGCAGCAACGTCGATCAAGCCGTCGTCGACTTTCGCGCGAGGCGCAAGCTTGAAACCGCCGCCGCAGTACGCTCCATTGGCGACGCCGAGCGAGAGGCACTCGAGCTCGACCGCCCACCCCTCGGCCGTCAGCGTGACCGGAAACGCCTTGAAGCGGAAGCATTGCTTGACGGCCGCGCTTAGGTAAGCCGGAACGCCGCGGAGCCGCTCCATCTGCAGGACATCGCGTGCAACCTGGGCGTCGATTCCGATGCCGAGGCCGTTGACAACGCAACGCTCGCCTGCGACCAGGCCGAGGTCGATCGTTCGGACGGTTCCGCTTTCCAGAACATCGATCGCGCGGATTGGGTCAGCCGGTATTCCCATGGTTCGCACGAAGTCGTTCCCGTTCCCGGCAGGGATCACGCACATCGTTGCGTCGACACCGTTCAACCCGTTCGCCACTTCGTTCACCGTGCCGTCGCCGCCCATGGCGACGATGTGCGTGAATCCAGCCTCGAGCCCCATCTTGGAGACGTCGGTCGCCTCCATCGGTTCGTTGGTGAAGTGAAGGTCGTAGTCGATGCCGCGACGATCGAGCTCTGCCCGCACCTTGGGGTACAACTCCTTGCAGCGCCCGTGTCCCGCAATCAGATTGACGATCAGGAAGAACTTCTGACCCTCCATGCCGTCATGCTACGCGCCGCATCTCTCTTCTGTCAAGAATCGATCGTATTTCCTCTAGGCTCCCTGAACCGGCGACGCAGGCAAGCGCCGGTGTGACAGCGCGAATCACGGCGAACGACATGCACTCGCGTCGAACCGGGCATCGTACTGACGGAAGCGTGTCTCGAAAGGGTGCTCACGCTTCACGGTTCTCTTCCTCGAGGATCAAGTGCAGTAGCTCATCCCTCTTTCGTGTGAAGGCCGGCCCGAATCTTGCCGCTCTCTCGCGCGAGGTCAGGTGTACCGGGCGGTCTCCGAGAACTGTGCCCGGTCGCTCGGTGAGGATGACCACCCGCTTCGACAGGACGATCGCTTCCTCGAGATCATGAGTGACGAAGATCAGCGTTCGCTCTAGCTCCGACATGAGATTCGACAGCCAACCCTGGAGTCTGTGCCGTGTGACCGTGTCGAGCGATCCGAACGGCTCGTCGAGGACGAGCGACTCTTCCCCGGCGAGAACTGCGCGGAGGAGGGCGGCGCGTTGCTTCATCCCACCCGAAAGCTCATGTGGGTATGCGTTCTCGAAGCCGGTGAGTCCGAATCGCGGGAGACGTTCGAGCAGGGCAGCGCGTCTAGTTTGCCGATCGGCTCCCGCGATCTGAAGCGGCAGCTCGACGTTCTCCAGCACGGTCTTCCATGGCAGCAGGAGCGTCTCCTGGGGAAGGTATCCAGCCCGCGTCAGCAGACTCACGACGGAGCCTCCGTCGTGGCGTTCGAGTCCGAGAAGGATACGAAGGAGCGTCGTCTTCCCACATCCGGAGGGTCCGAGAAGGGCGATCTGCTCTCCTCGTCCGACGTGGAGTGAGACGTCCGCAAGCACCTCGAGGTTGCCGAAGCGCTTCGAGACGGACTCCGCAGCAACGATCATTCGACCTCTTTCGCCTCCCCTGGGAGAAACGCGTTGGTGAATGCCAGGCTCGCGTCGATCGGCGTTTCGATCAGCCCATTGTCGAGCGCCCACGCTGCGAATCCTGTCCAGACCGCCTCCTCCTGACGTCCCCACTCGTGAATGACCTCCACCGATTGCGCTGCCAGCCAGCGCTGTGACGCGATCACAAGACTCCGATCGAGTTCCGGAGCGTAGTCGAGAAGGAGCTCGGCCGAGCCGTCGGGGTCAAGGGCCGCTCGAGAGTAGCCGCGGGCCGTTGCGCGCAGGAATCCCCGAACAGTCTCAGGATCCTCGCTGATCATCCGCTCGCTCGTGATGAGAACCGGCGTGTAGTAGTCGAGAACCTCGGCGAGATCGCGCAGGGGGAGGAAGTCGAACGCGATCCCTTGAAGCTCCGCGTGAACCCCCTGCCAACCGTAGAAGACCCAATAGAAGTCGGCGATGTTGAGTCGCACCGCGGTGGTGAAGTCTATTGTCCCCATGCTGATGAACTCAACCGACGATGGATCTGCACCGTCGAGCTCCATGACGGTCCGGACCATCAGTTCCTCCATCTCGCTTCCCCAGCCGGCGTACGTCTTGCCGACGAAGTCGCTCGGCGACTGGATGCCGCTACCG